>NZ_JAKUSO010000009.1:0-71160 GCF_022449305.1 Oceanibaculum sp.
GCGTGAGAAGGGCGGCGGCGACAATCCTCATCAACGGCTCCTTACGGCATCGTCACGCGGGGCCGGCCGGCGGCCATGTCATAGTCGCGGAACACACCGGCGACACGGATGCGGTAATCGGTGAACAGCAGCTCGATCCCTTCCTGCTGTGCCTTCTTGTGATTGGCCACCTTATACCACGCCTCGACCGCCTGCTCATCGCGCCAGGTGGACAGCGACAGATACTTGTTCTCGGTCACCAGGCTCTTGAAACGCTCCACCGAGATGAAGCCATCCACCTGATCCAGCTCGCGGCGCAGGCTGGCGGCAATCTCGAAATAGCGGTCGCCCTTCGCCGGGTCGAGATACACCTCGAACAGTACCACCACCATATCGCGCCTCTCCCGTTTTGCCTGGCCCCGGTTTCTTACCGCCGGATATAGGCCTCCCAAAGCGCAAGGTCAAAGCATGGTGCTCGACCTCCTTTCGCAGGTCCGATGCAGAGAGACCGCGCCTTACCGTCCGTCACCCCCGCATTTATTGCGGGGGGTCCAGGCTTCCGCTTACTGGATCGTCGGTCGAGTGGGCTGAACCCTGGATTCCCGGGACAAGCCCGGGAATGACGGTCGGAGTGGATAAACGCCAATCACCACGCAAGGTAACGCCAGTGAGCCTCTTGACCCGCCCCGGCCCCGCGCCATCTGCTAATATGCACGCCATCATTCTTCGGGACATGCAGAGGGGGAGATGCCGCATGATCCGCTTTGCCCGACGGACCTTCCTCGCCCTGCTGGCCCTTATCTGCCTCCTCGCCGCCCCGCCAGCATCGACACCAGCGCGCGCTGATAATCTGGATCTGCTGCTGGTGCTGGCCGCCGACGGCTCCGGCTCCATTGATGAGGACGAGTTCAAGCTGCAGCGCGAGGGCTATGCCGCCGCAATCAGCGATCCGCGCGTCGTGCAGGCGATCCAGTCCGGCTATGGCGGCGCGATTGCCGTCGCCCTCATCGAATGGGGCGCACCAACCTCCCAACACATCATCGTGGAATGGACGGTGATCCGGGATCAGGCCAGCGCCGATGGATTCGCCGCCGCCATCCTGGCCGCCCCACGCAAGGCCTTCGGCTATAATTCGATCTCCAACGCCATCGCCTATTCCGCGACGCTGATGCGCGAAAGCGGCCTGAAGGCGCCGCGCAAGGTGATCGATGTGTCGGGCGACGGGCCGCAGATCGGCGGCATGCCGCTGGAGCGCATCCGCAACGAGGCCATCGACGAGGACATCACCATCAACGCGCTGGCGATCAACAACAAGGACGGCATGCTGCGCGGCCCCGGCGGCATGCCGCTGGACGAGCATTACCGGCGCGATGTGATCGGCGGCTTCGGCGCCTTCGTGGAAGTGGCGGAAAGCCGCGCCGACCTGAACCGCGCGCTGCTGAAGAAGCTGATCCGGGAAATCGCCGATGCCCGCCCTACAGGCCGGGCACTGGCCGAACGCTAGGCCTCAGCCCAGCCGCTCTGGCACATAACCCTCCGGCAGCATTGGCACATGGCCGTGATCGCTGGCGATCCGGTCGAGCCAGAGCCCGATGGCGGGATAGCGAGACAGGGTGAAACCGCCATCCTCCGCCGCATGGGTATAGGCGTAAAGCGCGATGTCGGCGATGGTCATGGAATTGCCGACGAAGTAGGAACGGCTGAGCAGGTGCCGTTCCATCACCTCCAGCGCCGCCTCGCCGCGCTCCCGCTTGTCCGGCTCCTGCTGGCGGCGGGCCGCGTCCATCGGCCCGTGTCGGTACCAGAAGCGCAGCACGGCGAGATAGGGCTCGTGGCTGTACTGCTCGAAGAACATCCAGTGCAGCACCTGGGCGCGCGCCAGCCGGTCTTCCGGCCAGAAACGCGTCCCCTCCGCCAGATAATAGAGGATGGCGTTCGACTCGGCGATGACCGTGCCATCCTCCAGTTCCAGCGCGGGAATACGGCCGTTCGGGTTCTTCGCCAGGAAGTCCTTCGTACGGCTCGCGCCCTTTAGAATGTCCAGCTCGACCAGCTCATAGGCCAGCCCCAGCTTGGCCAGCAGAAGCCGGACCTTATAGCCGTTGCCGGAATCGAGATAATCGTACAGCCGGAGCATCAGGCCCGCAGTTCCGCCGGCTCGGCCGACAGCGGCTGCGGCAGCTTGTTCAGCATCTCCTTCGGCACGACCTGCCAGAAGGTGCCGGCTTCCAGCTTCCAGTCGATCAGCAGGCGTTGCGCGAAGGCGGAATGTGTCTCCTCCGCATGGCGGCGGATCAGCGACTGCAGCACCTCCGTCCAGTAGGGCGACTCCAGACGCTGCCAGATGACCGTCTCCGGATTCACCCGGCGCTCGAAGGAACCGTCGCTGTCATGGATGAAGGCCATGCCCCCGGTCATGCCGGCGGCGAAATTGTCGCCTACCGGCCCCAGGATGGCGACGGTGCCGCCGGTCATGTACTCACAGCCGTTCGAGCCGCAGCCCTCGACCACCGCCTCGGCGCCGGAATTGCGCACGGCGAAGCGCTCGCCCGCCTGGCCGGCGGCGAACAGCGTGCCCGCCGTCGCCCCGTACAGCACCGTGTTGCCGATGATCGTGTTCTCGTTGGTCACCAGCGGGCTGGAGGTCATCGGCCGCACCACGATGGCGCCGCCCGACAGCCCCTTGCCGACATAGTCGTTGGCGTCGCCGAACACTTCCAGCTTGATGCCCTGCACGGCGAAGGCACCCAGCGACTGGCCGGCCGAACCGCGCAGGCGGACCGTCAGGTGGCCGGGCTGCAGCCCCGTCATCCCGTATTTGCGCACGATGTGGCTGGACAGCCGCGTGCCGATGGCGCGCATCGTGTTCGAGATGTTGTAGGTCAGCTGCATCTTCTCGCCGTCCTTCAGGAACGGCTTGGCATCGGCCAGCATCTTGGCGTCCAGCGTGTCGGGCACCTCATTGCGGCCTTCCAGAGTGCAGTAGCGCGGATAATCGCCGGGGTCGGCCTGCGCCAGGATGGCGTTCAGGTCCAGCGCGTCCACGTCGGACGAGCCGCGATTGACCTGGGCCAGCAAGTCGGACCGGCCAACGATGTCGTTCAGCGTGTTCACACCCAGCGAGGCGAGGATTTCGCGCACTTCCTCGGCGACGAAGCTGAACAGGTTCACCACCTTCTCCGGCGTGCCCTCAAACTTGGCGCGCAGCTCCTCATCCTGCGAGCAGATGCCGACCGGGCAGGTGTTGGAATGGCACTGCCGCACCATCAGGCAGCCCATCGCCACCAGCGAGGCGGTGCCGAGGCCGAATTCCTCCGCCCCCAGCATGGCGGCGATCACCACGTCGCGGCCGGTCTTGATGCCGCCATCGACGCGCAGCGTCACGCGGTGGCGCAGCCGGTTCAGCGTCAGCACCTGATGCACCTCCGACAGCCCCATCTCCCAGGGGATGCCGGCATATTTGATGGAGGTCTGCGGGCTGGCTCCAGTGCCGCCGGAATGGCCCGAGATCAGGATCGTGTCAGCCTTCGCCTTGGCCACGCCGGCGGCGATGGTGCCGATGCCGCTGCGCGCCACCAGCTTCACGCACACCTTGGCCTCGGGGTTGATCTGCTTCAGGTCGTAGATCAGCTGCGCCAGATCCTCGATTGAGTAGATGTCGTGATGCGGCGGCGGGCTGATCAGCGTCACGCCGGGCGTGGAATGGCGCAGCCGGGCGATCAGGCCGGTGACCTTCATGCCGGGCAGCTGGCCGCCCTCGCCGGGCTTTGCGCCCTGCGCCATCTTGATCTCGATCTCGCGGCAATTGTTGAGGTACTCCGCCGTCACACCAAAGCGGCCAGAAGCGATCTGCTTGATCGCGGAGCTGGGATTGTCGCCGTTCGGCCGTGGCTTGTAGCGTGCCGGGTCCTCGCCGCCCTCGCCGGAATCGGACTTGGCGCCGATCCGGTTCATGGCAATGGACAGGGTCTCGTGCGCCTCCGGCGAGAGCGCGCCCAGCGAGATGCCGGGGGCAACCAGTCGCTTGCGGATTTCGGTGATGGAATCGACTTCCTCGACCGGGATCGCCTCCTTCTGCGGGCGGAAATCTAGCAGGTCGCGCAGGCTGACCGCCGGCATCTGCCGCACCGTCTCGGCATACTTCCGGTAGGTCGAGTAGCTGTCATTGTCGCAGGCGTGCTGCAGCATATGGATCAGCGAGCCCTCGAAGGCATGCGTCTCGCCGCGCTGGCGGAAGCGGTAGAAACCGCCGACCGGCAGGGCGGTGAAGTCCTCGGCATAACCGCGCCCGTGCTGTGCCAGCACCTGACGCTGGATGCCGGGCAGGCCGATGCCGGAAATGCGGCTGGGCATGCCGGGGAAGAATTCGGCGACCAGCGCGCGCGACAGGCCGATGGCCTCGAAATGATAGCCGCCGCGATAGCTGGACAGCACCGAGATGCCCATCTTGGACATGATCTTCAGCAGGCCCTCGTCCAGCGCCTTCTTGTAGCGCCGCACGCATTCCTCAAGGCTCATGCCCGGGAACAGGCCGCGGGCATGGCGGCCGGCAATGGCCTCCTGCGCCAGATAGGCGTTCACCGTGGTGGCGCCGACGCCGATCAGCACCGCGACGTAATGCACGTCCAGGCATTCGCCGGAGCGGACATTCAGCGAGGTGAAGGTGCGCAGATTCTGCCGCACCAGATGGCTGTGCACGGCACCGACGGCGAGGATCATCGGGATCGCCGCACGATCCTCGTTCATCGCCTCGTCCGACAGGATCACATGGGCGCAGCCGCCACGCACCGCCTCCTCCGCCTCGCGGCGGATGCGGGTAATGGCCTGGCGCAGCGCTTCCTCACCATCCTCGCCGGCATCGAAGGTGCAGTCGATATCGACCGCCATGTCGCCCATATAGGCGCGCATCGCCTCGAATTCGGCGCTGGACAGCACCGGGCTTTCCAGCAGCAGGTGCTGGCACTGGGTCGGGTCCTCGTCGAGGATGTTGCCAAGATTGCCCAGGCGGGTCTTCAGCGTCATCACCCGGCGTTCGCGCAAAGAATCGATCGGCGGGTTGGTGACCTGGCTGAAATTCTGCCGGAAGAAATGATGCAGCCCGCGATAGGTCTGCGACAGCACGGCGACCGGCGTGTCGTCGCCCATCGAGCCGACAGCCTCCTTCGCGTCCTCGACCATCGGCTGCAGGATCAGTTCCAGATCCTCCAGCGACCAGCCATAGGCCACCTCGCGGCGGCGCAACTCCTCGCGCGACAGGTAGGCCGGCTCGCTCTGGTCGCCGCGGATCAGCTTGTCCAGCTTCACCGAGCCGGCAATCCAATCGCCGAACGGACGCTTGCCGGCCAGATGATCCTTCAGCGGCCCGTCATGGAACACCCGGCCGGTGGCCAGATCGACGCCGATCATCTCACCCGGGTCGAGCCGGCCCTTCTCCAGGACGCGGCTTTCATCGACCTTCACCATGCCTGTCTCGGAGCCGGCGATCAGCAGCTTGTCGCCGGTGACGGTGTAGCGCATCGGGCGCAGGCCGTTGCGGTCCATGCCGCCGATCACCCAGTCGCCGAAGCAGGCGGCAATCGCCGCCGGACCATCCCACGGCTCCATGACCGAGTTGCAGTAGGCGTACATGTCCTTCACCGCCTGCGGCAGGTCAGTATGCTCGCCCCAGGCCTCCGGCATCATCATGGTCTTCACCATGGGCAGCTCGCGGCCACCCTGGCACAGCAATTCGAACACTGCGTCGAGCGCCGCCGAGTCGGAACTGCCGGACTGGATGACCGGCTTCAGATCCTCGCCATGGTCGCCGAAGGCCGGCGCAGCCATGCGCGTCTCATGCGACATCATCCAGTTGATGTTGCCCTTCACCGTGTTGATCTCGCCATTATGCGCCAGCACGCGGAAGGGCTGGGCCAGACGCCAGGTCGGGAAGGTGTTGGTGGAATAGCGCTGGTGATAGATCGCGAAGCGCGACACGAAGCGCTCGTCCAGCAGGTCAGGATAGAAGATCGTCAGCTGCTCCGCCAGGAACATGCCCTTGTAGATGATCGAGCGGCAGGACAGCGAGCAGATGTAGAATTCGGTGATGTGCGCGTCCAGCACCCGCTTCTCGATGCGCCGGCGGATGATGTAGAGGTCACGCTCGAAAGTCGTCTCCGGCACGCCCTTGGAGTTGCAGATCATGATCTGCTCGATCTCCGGGCGGGTCGCGTTTGCCTTGTCGCCGATCACCTCGATGCTGATCGGCACCTGGCGCCAGCCATAGATGGTATAGCCGAAATTCAGGATCTCGGTCTCGACGATGGAGCGGCAGGTCTCCTGCTGGTCGAAGCTGGTGCGCGGCAGGAACACCTGGCCGACAGCCATGCGCGTGCTGTCGGTCCGGAAGCCCAGACGCTCGACGACTTCGCGGAAGAAATCCTGCGGAATCTCGATATGGATGCCGGCGCCGTCGCCGGTCTTGCCGTCGGCATCGACGGCGCCACGGTGCCACACCGCCTTCAGCGCGTTGATGCCGGCCTCGACCACGTCGCGGCGGGCGGTCGCATCCAGCGAGGCGACGAACCCGACGCCGCAGGCATCATGCTCGTCAGCCGGATCATACAGGCCGGTCTCGGCCAGGATTTCGGCGTTGCGGCGATATTCGGAAACGAACTGCTGGCCGCTGTCCTGCTTGATCTTCTCGATACCCATTATCCGGCCCTCCCTCAGGATGCCATGGCGAGCGACTTGCCGCCCGCGCTCTTCTCGGTTTCCGCCCCAGCCTTGGCCTGCCCCGCCTTGCCCTGGATGAAGCGGTGGATGCTTTCCGCCACATCCCGGCCATCGCGCACCGCCCACACCACCAGCGAGGCGCCGCGCACGATGTCGCCAGCGGCAAACACGCCGTCCAGCTTGCTCATCATGGTGCGGTGATTGACCTTCACCGTGCCCCAGCGCGTCACTTCCAGCCCCGGCTGGCCGAACAAGGCCGGCAGGTCTTCCGGGTCGAAGCCCAGCGCCTTGATGACGAGGTCGGCCGGATGAGTCTCCGACGAGCCCTCAATGGGCTGCGGCGTCTGCCGGCCGGTGGCGTCCGGCACGCCCAGATGCATGCGGATGGCGCGCACGCCGGTGACAGTGTCGTCGCCGATGAAGGCCTCAGGCGCCGACAGCCAGACGAACTCCACACCCTCTTCCTCGGCGTGATGCACCTCACGCTGGCTGCCCGGCATGTTCGCCTTGTCGCGGCGATAAAGGCACTTCACCGATGTGGCCCCCTGGCGGATGGCGGTGCGCACGCAGTCCATCGCGGTGTCGCCGCCGCCAATGACCACGACATTCTTGCCAGCCGCATTCAGCGAGCCATCGTCATAGGCCGGCACCTCGTCGCCCAGCCCCTTGCGGTTGGAGGCGACCAGATAATCCAGCGCCGGCACGATGTTGCCCAGCCCCACGCCCGGCAGCTTGATGTCGCGCGCCTTGTAGACGCCGGTGGCAATCAGCACCGCGTCATGGCGCTCGCGCAGCTCGTCCATCGTGACGTCGCGGCCAATATCGCAGTTGAAGTGATAGATGATGCCGGCATCCTGCAGCAACCTGGTGCGGCGCTCGACCACTTCCTTCTCCAGCTTGAAGCCGGGAATGCCGTAGATCATCAGCCCGCCGCCACGGTCATAGCGGTCGTAGATATGGACCTGATAGCCCTTCTTGCGCAGCTGCTCGGCCGCCGCCATGCCCGCCGGGCCGGCGCCGATGATGCCGACCGAGTGCTCCAGCTCGCGACGCGGCTTCGGCACCTTCACCCAGCCCTTCTCCCAGGCGGTGTCGGTGATGTACTTCTCGACCGAGCCGATGGTGACCGAGTTGAAGCCCTTCTCGATAACGCAATTGCCCTCGCACAGCCGGTCCTGCGGGCAGATGCGGCCGCAGATTTCCGGCATGTTGTTGGTCGCCGAGGAAACCTCGTAGGCCTCCTCCAGGCGCCCTTCGGCGGTCAGCATCAGCCAGTCGGGGATGTTGTTCTGCAAGGGGCAGTGGACCTGGCAGAAGGGCACGCCGCACTGCGAGCAGCGCGCGGCCTGCTCGGCGGCATGTTTCGGCTCGAAGCGGGAATAGATTTCCTGGAAATCCTGCCGGCGCGTCTCGACACCCCGCTTTTCGGGCATGTTCTGCGGCACGGTGACGAACTTCAGCATCTTGCTTGCCATCGGGCTGGCTCCCTATTGCTTCATTTCCGGCGCGCGCTGCCCCCGTTGCACATCTTCCGGTCCGTTTTGGGGCCGGAAGGGCGCGCGCACCTCCGCCGGCCTGCTCGCGGAGGCCGACCGGAGGACTGCTATACGCACGAAACCCGCATATGGCGAGTAAAAAATCAGGATTAGGACCGAATTGATACCTATATAACAGGAATTTCATTCTTTCCCGATCAGGGCGGATTCCGATCCAACGAAGGTCATTTGTAAATAGGTCGCACAAGTGACCTATTTTGGCGATGGGGGGCGCCTTCGCAAAATGCTATATAGTCAGCCGCTTGCGGGCGGCGGCAGGCTGGCCGCGCCCCTCTCCTCGCCTGCATGGTGCTGTCTTGCCGCTGCTTCATCTGATTGTCCTCGCCCTGGTGCAGGGCATTACCGAATTCCTGCCGATCAGCTCCTCCGCGCATCTGATTCTGGTGCCCTATGTCACCGGCTGGCAGGATCAGGGCCCGTTGCTCGATGTGGCGGTGCATGTCGGCACGCTGCTGGCGGTGCTGATCTATTTCTGGCGCGATGTCTGGGAGATGCTGCGCGGCCTGATGCTGGCGCTGCGCGGCAAGCGCTCGCCGGGGCAGCGGATGATCGTGCATCTGGTGATCGCCACCATCCCCGCCATCCTGGCTGGCTATCTGCTGCACAAATATGCCGGCGACGCGCTGCGCAGCGTGGCGATCATCGCCTGGGCGACCATCGGCTTCGGCGTGCTGCTCTATATCGCGGACAAGATCGGCATGACGGTCCGCCGCATCGAACACATGAACATCGGCACCGCCCTGCTGCTGGGCCTTGCGCAGGTGCTGGCCTTCATCCCCGGTACTAGCCGGTCGGGCATCACCATGACGGCAGCACGCTTCCTGGGCTATGAGCGCGCCGACACGGCACGGTTTTCGATGCTGATGTCGATTCCGGTGATTGCCGGCGCCGGTCTGCTGGGCGCTCTCGACCTGGTCGAGGCAGGCGATGTGCGGCTGACCGAGGATGCGCTGATCGGCGCCGGCCTCGCCTTCATCTCGGCGCTGATCGCGATTGCCCTGATGATGCGCTGGCTGCGCCGGGCGAGCTTCACGCCCTTCGTGATCTACCGGATGCTGCTGGGCGCGGCCCTGTTGGCGCTGATCTATCTCTGAGGCTTACGCCGCGTAGCGGCTGTAATGCCCGCCCCGCCGGAAGCGCTCCATATAGGCCGGCAGGATGACTTCGACCGTGGTCGGCTCGATACCGAGATCGGCCAGGGTCAGCGCGCCTTCGGAAACCACATTGTCGTTCTTCAGCAGCGTCACCTGATCGCGGGTCAGCGGCGGCACTGGCAGCAGCTGCAGGACGCTGGCCTGCAGCTCCGCAATGCCGAACGGCACCGGGACCAGCAGGCGGCTGCGGCCAATGGTGGCCAGCATCAGCTCCATCAGCGCCTTGAAGCTGTAGGCCTTCGGACCGCCCAGCTCATAGGTCTTGCCCTGTGCCTTCGGGTCGGACAGGACACGCAGCACCGCATCGGCGACATCGCCAACATAGACCGGCTGGAACAATGTGTGGCCGCCGCCGATCAGCGGCAGGGCCGGCGACAGCCGCGCCATCGCGGCGAAACGGTTGAAGAAGCCATCCTCCGGCCCGAACACAATGCTGGGGCGCAGGATCGTGGCTTCCGGGAAAACCTCACGGACAGCCGCCTCACCCGCCGCCTTGGAACGCGCATAAGCGGAGTCGGACTCGGCATCGGCACCAATCGCAGAGATCTGCACCAGCGCCCTGGCATCTGCCGCCTTCGCGGCCTCGGCAATGGTCCGGGCCGCCTGGTGATGCACCGCATCGAAACCGTGACCGTGACCCGAGGGATACAGGATGCCGACCAGATTGACGACCGCATCGGCGCCCTGCACGGCGCGTGCGACCGACTCCGCGTCGGTGATGTCGCAGCTGATCGGCGTGATCTGGCCGACATTGCCCATCGGCTTCAGGAATTTCGCGCGCTCGACATGGCGCACCGCGACATTGACGCGCGCACCCGTCTTGGCCAGCCGCTGAACGACATAGCGGCCGATAAAGCCCGAGCCGCCGAAAACCGTCACCACCTTATCGCTCATTGCCCATTCCTCAGCCTGGCGGGTGTTCCCGCGACATTGCCTGCGCGCCTCTCATACTACACCGGTCATGGCAGGTAAATCGACCCGGCGCATCTATTTAGCGGCTCTTTTCCGGGGCGGACACGGGAAGCGGGCACAGGGCGCCAAAGATTTTTCAAAACCATGAAGAATCGTATTGACAGAAGCCCGTCTCTTCTCGATTTTACGGCGCTCCAAGCCGTGCCCAGGTGGCGGAATTGGTAGACGCGCAGGTTTCAGGTACCTGTGGCCGAAAGGTCGTGGAAGTTCGAGTCTTCTCCTGGGCACCATCTCTTGCACCATGTCGCAAGAGCAGCTGGCATAAACAGGCCGGCGGTCATCATACCGGCGCCAGCCGGACAGAGACCGGAGGTACTGTTGACAATCCATCTTCATAAAGGCGACCTGCCCGACGGCCTCGACCTCGGCACCTGCGTTGCCCTCGACAGCGAGACCATGGGCCTGCGCCCCGGCCGCGACCGGCTGTGCCTCGTGCAGCTTTCGGCCGGCGATGGCGAGAGCCATCTGGTGCAGTTCGCGCCCGGCCAGTATGACGCGCCGAACCTGAAGCGGCTGCTGACCGACCCCAAGGTCACCAAGCTGTTTCATTATGCCCGCTTCGACATTGCCGTGTTCCGGCATTATCTGGGCGTCGAGACGGCGCCGCTCTACTGCACGAAGATTGCCTCCAAGCTGGTGCGCACCTATACCGACCGCCACGGGCTGAAGGATCTGTGCCGCGAGCTGCTGGGCGTCGATCTGTCGAAGCAGCAGCAATCCTCCGACTGGGGTGCTGATGAGCTGACCCAGGAGCAGCTGGCCTATGCCGCCTCCGACGTCCTGCATCTGCACAAGCTGAAGGCAGTGCTGGACGAGCGCCTGGCGCGCGAGGGGCGCACGGAAATCGCGGAGGCCTGCTTCCGCTTCCTGCCGACCCGTGCCGCACTCGATCTCGGCGGCTGGGCGGAAGAGGATATCTTCGCGCATTAGCGCCTTGCGCCTGGCATAACTCTTGGCCTCGGGGGCCGGAGTCCACATATCTGAGCCGACATATCTGACAGGGACATCCGCGGTTTCGTTGACCGTCAGGAGTCTGCCGCCCATAATCCGCGGGCGGTGCCCTGCAAACATGATGCCAGAGCGCCGCGCCTATACCGCCGGTACAAGAAGACGGGCGCTAGAAGACCGGCATTGAGAAGACCGGGGGTAATCCCCCAGGGGAGACAGTGAGCAGCCAGACGCACATCCCGCAGGACGCAAACGCCGATTGGCCGGCCCCGACGCCGCCCAGGAGCAGGCGCGCGCGCCGTTTGCCGGTCGCCGGCTACAGCCGCATGGTCTTCCTGATGAAGGTGCTGCTGCCATCGATCGCGGTGGTCCTGGTCGGGCTCGTGATCGCCTGGCCGGAGCTGATCTCCGACGATGGCCGCTTCCGGCTGAACGCGGTACGCATCGATCAGCGCGATGCCGAAACCCTGCGCATGGTGAACCCGCGCTATGTCGGTACCGACGACCGCAACCAGCCTTTCAACGTCACCGCCGACGTCGCCACGCAATCCAGCGGCAATTCCAACCTGGTGACACTGGATCATCCCAAGGCCGATATCGCGCTGCAGGATGGCTCATGGGTCGCGCTGACCGCCAGCGACGGCCTCTATCACCGCGACCGGCAATCCATCGACCTGAAGGGGGCGGTGAACATCTTCCACGATTCGGGCTATGAGTTCCGTTCGGAATCGGCCCTGATCGATCTGAAGGCCGGCACGGCTGCCGGCGAGCAAACGGTCACCGGGCAAGGTCCCGGCGGCGACATCGAGGCCGAAGGCTTCCAGATTCTCGACCGTGGCGCGCGCATCCTGTTCACCGGCAAGGCGCGCCTCGTCATGTATCCCGCGGCGGGAGGATGACCCCGACAATGCCGAGATCCGCCAGGCTTTCTCTTCCGTCCCTTCTGTCCGCCCTCCTGCCCGCCGCCCTTGTCGCCACGCTGCTCTGCCTTGCCGCCCTGCCCGCTGCCACGCCGGCCGGCGCGCAGGCACTGTCCACCCTTGGCGGCGGCAACGCCCCGGTGACGGTGGAGGCCGATAACGGCATCGAATGGCTGCGCGATGCGCGCCAGTACATCGCGCGTGGCAATGCAAGGGCGACACAGGGCGAGGTGACGGTGCGCGCCGACCGGCTGATCGCGAGCTACCGCGAGGCGGCGGACGGCAGCACCCAGATCTTCCAGCTGGAGGCCGACGGGAATGTACGCATCGCCTCGCCGACGGAAACCGCCTATGGCGACCGTGCGGTCTATGACATTGACAGTCAGCGAATGCGACTGACCGGGCAGAATCTGCGGCTGGTATCGGCCGAGGACACGGTAACGGCGCGTGAACGCATCGACTATTTCCAGCAGGAGAAGAGGGCCGTCGCGGTGGGCGATGCCGTCGCCAAGCGCGGCGACCGGACAATCCGGGCCGATACGCTGACCGCGCGCTTCACCGAGGACAAGGCCGGCAAGCAGCAGCTTTCGCGTGTCGATGCCGATGGCAATGTCGTCATCACCACGCCGAACGAAATCGCACGTAGCCGGCAAGCCGTCTATACTGTGGCCAATGAGACGGCGGTCCTGTCTGGAGATGTAAAGATCACCCAGGGCAAGAACCAGCTGAACGGCCAGCGCGCCGAGGTGAATCTGCGCACCGGCGTCAGCAGGCTGCTGGCTGGCACGGGCGGGGATGGCCGGGTAAAAGGTATCTTCGTGCCGCAGGAGGGCAGTTCGCTGCCCGGCCGCAGGACGCAATAGGCCCCTCCCCAGAGTAAGGGCAAGAAAGGATGGCGATGAACCAGCACGGTCCCCGATCCGCCGCCGAGAGCGAGGCCACCGGCACCGGCGCAGGCCCGCGCCTGGTCGCCGACAACCGGGGGCTGTCCGCCGTCAACCTCGGCAAGCAGTACAAGAAGCGGCCGGTGTTGCGTGGCGTCAGCGTCTCCGTGCAGCGCGGCGAGGCGGTCGGGCTGCTGGGCCCGAACGGCGCTGGCAAGACCACCTGCTTCTACATCATCACCGGGCTGATCGCGCCCGACTACGGCACCATCGCCCTTGACGGGGAGGACATCACCGACCTGCCGATGTACCGGCGCGCGCGCCTCGGTATCGGCTACCTGCCGCAGGAGGCTTCGATCTTCCGCGGCCTGACCGTGGAGCAGAACATCCGCGCGGTGCTGGAGGTGGTCGAGGCCGACCCGGCGCGGCGCGAGGAACAGCTGGACGAGCTGCTGGCGGAATTCTCCATCACCCATTTGCGCCGCACGCCGTCCATGGCGCTGTCCGGCGGCGAGCGCCGCCGTGTCGAGATCGCCCGCGCGCTCGCCTCGCGCCCCAGCTTCATCCTTCTGGACGAGCCGCTGGCCGGCATCGACCCCATCGCCGTGGGCGATATCCGCGACCTTGTCTCGCACCTGAAGGACCGGGGGATCGGCGTGCTGATCACCGACCACAATGTGCGCGAGACGCTGGAGATCGTGGACCGCGCCTACATCCTGCATGACGGGCGGGTGCTGATGGAGGGTGTGCCGTCCGAGATCGTGGACGATGCCGACGTTCGCCGGGTCTATCTCGGGGAACGGTTCAGCTTGTGATGCGTACGTAACCGGTCGGGCGGGGCGGGACGATCATGGCATTGGCGCAGCGGTTAGACCTGAGACAGTCGCAGGCGTTGGTGATGACGCCGCAGCTGCAGCAGGCCATCAAGCTGCTGCAGCTCTCCAACCTGGAACTGGCCGACTTTATCGAGCGCGAGATCGAGCAGAACCCGCTGCTGGAGCGCGACGATGGCGATGGCGACATCCGCATCGAGGGCGGCATCGACGCCGATCTCGACCGCGACGATACGCCCCTGGCCTCCTCCGACCGGCAGGACACCTCCCTGCTGACCGGCAGCGGCACCCTGCCAGGCGAGGGCGACGGGCCGCTGGATTCCGACTCCGGCGACCAGAATCTCTGGAGCAGCAACGAATATACCGGCGAGGGCAGCGACGGCGAATCGCTGAACTGGAAGACCTCCGGTGGCGGCGGTGGCGATTTCAGCGACGAGGAGGACCAGCGCGACCGCACGCTGGCCGCGGAGAAAAGCCTGTCCGACCATCTGAACGAACAGGTCGGGGCGGATTTCGCCGACCCGTTGGAGCGCGCCATCGCCAGCTACATGATCGGGCTGCTGGACGATTGCGGCTGGTTCACCGCCGGCTGCGAGACTGTCGCGGACTCGCTCGGCTGTACGCTGGAACAGGTGGAGTCTGTGCTGGACCGGCTGCAGCGGCTGGACCCGCCCGGCATCTTCGCCCGTTCGCTGAAGGAATGCCTGGCCCTGCAGCTGCGCGAGAAGGACCGGCTGGACCCGGCGATGCAGGCGCTGCTCGACAATCTGGAGCTGCTGGCGCGCCGTGACCTCGCAGCCCTGCGCCGGATCTGCGGCGTCGATAATGAGGACCTCGCCGACATGGTGGGGGAGATCAAGGCGCTGAACCCGAAGCCGGGCGAGCGGTTCGAGCATGAAGCACCGCCGACACTGATTCCCGATGTGCTGATGCGCCCGGCCGCCGATGGCGGCTGGGAGATCGAGCTGAACAGCGACACCCTGCCACGCGTGCTGGTCAACCGGCGCTACCATGCCGCGATCAGCCGGGGCGGCCTGCGCCGGGAGGACAAGGACTACCTGTCGGAGCAGCTGCAATCGGCGAATTGGCTGGTGAAGTCGCTGCACCAGCGCGCCACCACCATCGTCAAGGTGGCGGGCGAGATCGTCCGCCAGCAAGATGCCTTTTTCCGGCATGGCATTGGCCATCTGCGCCCGCTGGTGCTGCGCGACATCGCGGACGCCATCGGCATGCATGAAAGTACAGTTAGCCGCGTCACGGCGAACAAGTACATCGCCGGCCCGCGTGGCGTGTTCGAACTGAAGTTCTTTTTCAGCGCCGCGATCTCGGCGATGGACGGTGCCGAGAGCCATTCCGCCGAGGCGGTGCGCTTCCGCATCAAGTCGCTGATCGATGCGGAGCCCGCCGATGGCGTGCTGTCGGATGACCGGATTGTCGAGATCCTGCAGAATGGCGGCATAGATATCGCCCGAAGAACAGTCGCCAAGTATCGGGAATCCATGCGCATTCCCTCATCGGTCCAGCGCCGCCGGGAAAAAAGCCTTGGACTGTGATCCGGCACACCCAATTTTTGCTTTTGTCAAGGCCTTGCCAGGCCGGCGCGCCTAAGCTTGACTCTTCAGGCGGGGGCAGTATGGTCCGCGCCTCTTGCCGGATAAAATCCGCATCGGCGGCGGACCGGCGGAGTGGATAAACACAAGAAACGGGGTGCTCGATGCAGCTCACCGTCAAGGGCAAGCAGATTGATGTCGGCGACGCCTTGCGCCAGCATATCGACAGCAATCTGCGTTCCGAGATCGAGAAGTATTTCGGGTCGGCGCTTGAAGCCAATGTCGTCATGTCACGCGATGCGGTGATGTTCACCGCCGATATCGACGTGCATGTCGGACGGGGCATCGACGTGCAGGCCAGCGGCCAGGCGGATGACGCCTATGTCGCCTTCGACAATGCCTGCGACCGGATCGCCAAGCAGTTGCGGCGCTACAAGCGCCGGCTGCGCGACCACCACAAGAACGCGGCCAGGGCTGAAGACGCCTTGTCGGCACAGCACTATGTTCTGGCGCCCGAACCGGAAGAAGACGGGGCGGAGCCTGTCGGCGATGACGCGCTGATCGTCGCCGAAATGAAGACGGAAATTCCCACGCTGACGCCGCGTGATGCGGCCATGCGGATGGATCTTGGCGGCAAGCCGGTACTGATGTTCCGCCTTGCTTCAAACGGCCGGCTGAACGTCGTCTATCGGCGTGAGGACGGCAATATAGGGTGGATCGATCCCCAGATGTAGGAACGGGCGGGCCGTGCCCGCCCCGCAACAGACACAACGGGGCCGTTTCAATCATGGAAATTATGGACCTGATCTCGCCAGATGCCGTGATCGCCTCTCTACGGGCGACCAGCAAGAAGCAGGCTTTGCAGGAGCTTGCGCGCAAGGCCGCCGACCTCACCGGTCTGGAGGAGCGGCGGATTTTCGAAGTGCTGTTGGAGCGCGAGCGCCTGGGCACCACCGGCGTGGGCAATGGCATCGCCATTCCGCATGGCAAGCTGCCGGAGCTGACGCGCCTCTACGGCATCTTCGCCCGGCTGGACAAGCCGATCGATTTCGATTCGATTGATGACGAGCCGGTCGATCTGATTTTCCTGCTGCTGGCGCCGGAATCGGCAGGTGCGGATCATCTGAAGGCGCTGGCGCGCGTCTCCCGCCTGCTGCGCGACCGCACCATCTGCAGCAAGCTGCGCGGCTGCGACACGGCGGACGGGCTCTATGCCGTGCTGACACAGGCACCGGCCAGCCACGCCGCCTGAGAAGCGGAGAGCCCTAAAAGGCTGGAACCGGGCGCCGCAAGGGCGCCCTGATCCGCTCCCCTGGCCCGATCAATGAACCAGCAGCGGCTCCATGTCGTTCTGGCGGATCGTCGCCATCGCCAGCGCGACATTGTCCACGACCAGCATTTCGGTGCCATCTGCCGCATGGATGGCAAAGCTGGCCGGACCCTCTTTTGAAGAGACCCTGCGGATATAGGCCACATCGTTCAGACCCAGCATGACCAGATCCTGATGCGACATCGGGTGGAATTTCTGAAGCATGTTCATGGTCACTATCCCATATTCCTCCGGGCGGCCTGTGGCAAGCAGCCTGCGCCCGGTCCGGACGCCCCATAGTGGGGGCAAATCACTGATGATTGGTTAAGATACCGTCTTGATCGCGATGCGCTGGACCGCCGCTTCTGGCTCCGGGCGTTCCAGATCGACGTGCAGCAGGCCATTGTTCAGGGTCGCCGCACTGACCTTCAGCCCCTCGGCAAGCACAAAGCTGCGCTGGAACTGACGGGTGGCAATGCCGCGATGAACGAAGACCCGCTCCGTCTCCTCGACCTGCCGGCCACGAATCTGCAACTGGTTTCCCTCGACGAGCACTTCCAGCGCCTCGGGGCCGAAACCCGCGACGGCCAGCGTGATCCGAAGCTCGTTCGGGCCGGTCTGCACAATATTGTACGGGGGATAGCTTTCGGTGGACGCCTTGCTGATGCGGTCCAGCGCCCGCTCGAAATGATCGAAGCCCAGAAGGAACGGGCTGTTGAATGCAGGCATGCGCGTCATACGACCTTCCTCTCCTCCCGATGAGCGAGACGGTCTTGAGACGGCTTCAGAAGGCCCGGTAAGCGGCGCCTGAAGCCGGCGGCCCGATTGGCGCCGCCATGCCTTATGTAGGAGAGGGGAAATACCTGATCAAGTCCCCGCCGAAGCGAGAGCGAGCGGAACACGGCCGGGGTGCCGCCTGTGGCGTACAGACGGCGGAAAGGGCCCGATGGAAGCCTGCGCGGGCAAGTACCGGCTTCAGCCGGCGAGGGCTGCCATCGGATGCACCCGGAAGCGCTGCTTGTCGGCCAGCGCCGACACCGCGATGGTGATCGAATCGCGCGACGGATCAACCGGCATCAGTCGGGCATGGGCGATCCCTTCAATGCTGACGACCCCCTCGATCATCCAGCTCGTGTCGCCCCAGCGGCTCAAGGTCTCGACCCGCATCCCCGGTTCGATATGAATGTCCTTCTTCCACAGAAACATCGAGTCCCCCATCTTTGGATATATAGGACAGCTGTGAAGATAACAGATTCGTTGTAAATCGTTAAACTAATGTTAATTCAAAAAAGAAAAATCACTCCATTTATGAAAACCAAAACCTCAACTCTTCATCTGCATATTTTCATAAATTTTTACACAATTGAATTTCCCGTTATCTTGTCAGCGTCGCCACTGACTGCGCCGGGTAAATGAAGCCATGCGCAGGATAGACATTTCCAAATGATCCTTGCGTGTTCATGAAGCGCAGCTGGCTCCAGTCATTGGCTGGAGAGACATCCATTACTGGCTGGCGGGTGTGAATTTTTCCCCGCGTCCGGGAGTCCCCGCCCCAGTTCGCGTGACTGACAAGTAGACGCCGCTCGTCGATCTGCGCAACGACCACCGCGACATGCCCGAGGCGCAACCGGCCGGTCTTCCGCAGCGCCAGCACCGCCCCCACCTTCGGCGCCTTGCCGCGGGCATAGCGCCCCTCGGCCTGGCCCCACCAGGTCCAGGCATCGCCATAGATCTCGACGCCGGAAACGGTGCGGGCAAAGGGCACGCATTGCAGGAACTCGTCCGTTTCCGGATAGGGGTTCAGCAGCGGCTCTTCTTGTGGCGGCAGAACGGCAACCGAAGGCGCCTGCGGCTTTTGCGTCGCAGCGCACCCTCCCAGGACGGCAATTGCCAGAAGCGCCAATAGAATCCGCATCATCCCCTCCTCTGTCGCAATACACAGGAATTAGACGGTAAAATCAACTCATTAAGAAAAAGCGCTGAGATTTAACAGGAAAGAAACTCCATAACACCCCATGGATTGGCCGGACGACCGGCGCTAGGATGCGACGCAACAAAGGGGCAGCTTCGGCGCAGCAGGGGGTGGGGCATGGATTTTTCCGCGGTAAAGGCCTTAACGTTCGATGTGTTCGGCACGGTGGTCGACTGGCGCACCAGCATCGCGCGCGAGGTCGACGCCTTCGCGCGCTCGCACGGTCTGGGGCTCGACGGGCATGCCTTCGCCGATGCCTGGCGCAGCCTCTACCAGCCCTCGATGGAAGAGGTGCGCAGCGGCGCCCGCCCCTGGACCAGGCTGGACGATTTGCACCGCGAAAGCCTGCTCACCCTGCTCGACCGGTTTGGCGTCACCGGCATTCCGGAGGAGGAGATCGACCGGCTGAACCGGGCCTGGCACCGGCTCGACCCCTGGCCGGATGTCGTCGAGGGGCTGACCCGGCTGAAAAGCAAATTCGTCATCGCCACCCTGTCGAACGGCAATGTCGCGCTGATGGTGAACATGGCCAAGCGCGCCGACCTGCCCTGGGATGCGATCCTGGGCGCGGAAGTGGCGCGCGCCTACAAGCCGCAGCCCCGCGCCTATGAGGCGGCGGCAGAGTTGCTGGGCCTGGCGCCAGCGCAGTGCATGATGGTCGCTGCCCATAATGCCGACCTGCATGCCGCCGCAAAAAGCGGCCTCCGCACGGCCTTCGTCGCCCGGCCGACCGAACATGGCCCCGGCCAGACCCGCGACCTCGCCGTCGAACCCGGCATCGAGCTTGCCGCCGACAGCTTCACGGATCTCGCCGACAAGCTGGGCTGCTGACACATTTCATCCGACCTTACCCGCAAACGAAGAGAGACCGATGGCACTGGACAACCGGCTGGGCTGCTTCTGCCCGCATGGCGATATCCATATCGACGGCAAGCCGGGCGGCCCGCTGTCCGGCCTCACCTTTGCCGCGAAGGATCTGTTCGATATCGAGGGCCATGTGACCGGGGCCGGTAATCCCGACTGGCTGGCAACGCACGCACCGGCGACGGCCACCGCCTCCTCGGTCCGCAAGCTGCTGGACGCCGGGGCCAGCCTGCACGGCAAGACCATCACTGACGAGCTGGCCTACAGCCTGGCCGGCGTGAACATGCATTACGGCACGCCTTTGAATCCGGCTGGCCCCGACCGGCTGCCCGGCGGCTCCTCCAGCGGCTCCGCCTCCGCCGTCGCGGGCAGGCTGGTCGATACCGCACTCGGCACCGATACCGGCGGCTCCATCCGCGTGCCGGCGAACAATTGCGGCCTCTATGGCATCCGCACCACGCACGGACGGGTGGCGAAGGACGGGCTGGTGCCGCTGGCCGACAGTTTCGACACGGTCGGCTGGTTCACCCGCGATGCCCGCACCATGGCCCGCATCGGCGAGGTGCTGCTGGGACCGCGCGAGAACTTCCCCGCCGGACGACTGGTGATCGCCACCGACTGCTTCGACCTGGTGGGCGCGGATGTACGTGCCGCGCTGAAGCCTCTGGTGGACCGGCTGATCGCGGCGGTCGGGCCGCGCCATTACGCGACGCTGAACCCGGACGGGTTCGATGTCTGGTTCGCCGCTTTCCGCCAGATCCAGGGCTATGAGGCCTGGCAGGCGCATGGCGAATGGATCGCCAAGACCAAGCCGAAGATGGCGCCGGAAATCGCCGAGCGCTTCAACCTTGGCCGGCAGGTGACGGCGGAACAGGTCGCCGAGGCCGGCAAGGTGCGGGAGAGGGCGCGCCAGCGCCTCGCTGCCATGCTGCAGCCGGGCGATGTGCTGTGCATGCCGGCCTCCAGCGGCCCGGCACCGGTGAAGAGCCTGTCGGGTGCTGCCGAGGGCGCCTACCGCGCTGCCATGCTGAAGCTGACCTGCACCGGCGGCCTCACCGGCATGCCACAGATGACCCTGCCGCTGGCGAAGCTGGATGGCTGCCCGCTGGGTATCTCCATCGCCGGCCTGCCCGGCAGCGACTGGATGCTGCTGGACCTCGCGGAGAAGCTGGAAGCCGCGGCCTAGGCCGCGAAGCCCACCGCCTTGCCCGGCATGCCGTCGAAGCTCTCCAGCAGGCGCTGGCGCCAGCCATAGAGCGGGTCGCTAGGCTCCAGCAGCTTCAGCGGACTGCCGCAGCGTGCCCATTGCAGGCTGCCGAACAGCGCATAATCGGCATAGGAGGGCGCCGAACCGGCCAGATAGGGCCGCGACGCCAGGCAGAGCCGCATCGGCTCAAGCGCCGCGCGGAAGGCCGCCAGCCGTTCCGGCGACTGGTCAGTGAAGGCCTCCAGCGTCATGCCGAAGCGCTTTTCCCGGCTCTCGCGGAAATAGGGCTGGTCCTCCGGCAGCACGATTCTGAACACATCGCCGAGGATCAGCTTGATGAGGTGCGGATGCACCTGCGTGTTGGTCCAGTGCATGACGAATTCGGCCAGCGCTTTCCCGCCAGAATCGCCAAAGATGCTGGGCCGGTCAGGATAGGCCGCCTCCAGATGGTTCACGATGGCCCAGCTGTCATGGATTGTCGTGTCGCCATCGACCAGCACTGGCACCAGCTTCTGGCCGGAAAAACCGATGATCTCCTTGTCGGTGAAGCGCACCGGCACCCATTCGGAGTCCAGCCCCTTATGGGCAAGCGCCATGCGCACGCGCCAGCCATAGGGGCTCATGCGGCGCTGATCGGTTCCGACGAGGTCATAGAAGCGGATGGTCATGCGAAAAGCTCACCTGTGGGCATGGCGGCGACCGGAATGATCGCGCCGGGATGACGGATGACGGCGGCAGCAAGGCGGTGTCCCTCGCGTGCTGCCGCCGGCGGTTCCTGCCCTCGCAGACGGGCGGCCAGATAGCCGGCATTGAAGGCATCGCCGGCCGCGGTAGTGTCCACGGGCTCGGCAACCAGCTCGGGAGGAATCTGCCAAGTCCGCCCGCCGAACGCAACCAGCGCCGGGGCGGGGCCGCGCTTCACCACGATTTCGGGCACGCCCAGCGCGCTCAGCCGGGCCAGGGTCGCCTCCGGCGTCGGGTCATCGAACAAAGCCTGCTCGTCCTCGAAGGTCGGCAGCGCGATATCGACCCGCGCCAGCGTCGCCTGTACGGCCAGGCGGGCCGCCTCCCGGCCGGACCAGTTGCGCGGCCGGTAATTGCTGTCGAAGGCGACCAGACCGCCGGCGCCGCGTAGCGCGTCCAGCGCGCCGTTCAGCCGCGCCCGACTGGCCGCATCCAGAATGGACAGGGTTATCGCCGACAGATAGGCGCAGCCGGTACGCGCGATGGCATCGGCAATGCGTTCGCCGGCGGCGTCCTTCATCATGTCGCGCGCGGCAGCCGCAGTGCGCCAGTGGAAGAAGGAGCGTTCTCCACCGGAATCGACGCGGATCGCATAAAGGCCGGGCAGCTTGCCGGGCAGGATCGCGACATCGCCGCACTCCACGCCTTCAGCGCGCCAGGCGGCCAGCATCTCCGCACTGTAGGGATCGTCTCCCAGCGCCGTCAGATAGGCGACCGGAATGCCCAGCCGCGCCAGATAGACCGCCGTGTTCAGCGTATCACCGCCGAACGCGCGGGAAAGCTGGTCCGGGCGGTCGCGCAATTCCACCATGCATTCGCCAATGGAAACAACCTTGCGCGGCGGATCGCCTGCCCGGCCAGCCTTTGCCATTTCGGCAGGCATCAGCATTCCTTTCGGAGTACACGTTATTATTGCCTGGAAGTATTGGCCTGCTACTGTCCGAACGACAAGAACTTGCGTCGAGGAAACGATGCGTAATGAACTGGGGCTGGAAATCTTGCCGGAAGACTGGCGGGGGGCGACGCTGGTGGGGCGCGCCTGGAACCCTGCCATTGCCGGTCCGTGCGTCATAACCCTGCGCGATGGCATGGCTGTCGATGTCACGCGGCACTGGCCGACCGTAGCCGACCTGCTGGATACGCCCGACCCGGCCGCCGCCCTGCAGGAGGCAGACGGCGAGGCGCTGGCGCCGGTCGAGGCTCTGCTGGCCAACAGCAGGGCCGACAGCCGCGACCCGCAGAAGCCCTGGCTGCTGGCGCCCTGCGACCTGCAGGCGGTGAAGGCTGCCGGCGTGACCTTCGCGCGCTCCATGCTGGAACGGGTGATCGAGGAACAGACGAAGGGCGACCCCGCCGCCGCCGAGGGCGTGCGCAAGCTGATCGTGGCCGAGATCGGCGACGATCTGCGCGCCGTGAAGCCCGGCTCGGACGCCGCCCTGCGGCTGAAGCAGGCTCTGATGGAGCGCGGCCTGTGGTCGCAGTATCTGGAGGTCGGCATCGGCCCGGATGCGGAAATCTTCACCAAGGCACAACCGATGTCGGCGGTCGGCTGCGGTGCGGAGATCGGCATTCACCCGATCTCCTCCTGGAACAATCCGGAGCCGGAGATCGTGCTGGCCGTCGTCCCCTCCGGCCAGATCGTTGGTGCCAGCCTCGGCAATGACGTCAATCTGCGCGACGTCGAAGGGCGCAGCGCCCTGCTGCTGGGCAAGGCGAAGGACAATAACGGCTCCTGCGCCATCGGCCCTTTTATCCGGCTGTTCGATGCCAATTACACGCTGGAGGATGTGCGCCGGGCGGAGCTGTCGCTGACTGTCGAAGGCGAGGACGGCTTCCGCCTCGATGGCCGCAGCTCCATGGCCGAGATCAGCCGCGACGTGACCGACCTTGCCGCCCAGACCATCGGCGCTAACCATCAGTATCCCGATGGGCTGGTGCTGTTCACCGGCACGCTGTTTGCCCCGGTCGAGGATCGTGATGCGCCCGGCCAGGGCTTCACCCACAAGGTGGGCGATGTGGTGACGATCGCCAGCGCGAAGCTGGGCAAGCTGGTGAACCGCGTGAACCGGACGGACCGTATTCCGCCCTGGGAATTCGGCACACGCGCCCTTATGCGCAATCTGGCCACGCGCGGTCTCTTGCGAGGCGCATGACGCGGTAAGGACGAAAACCAGGCATGGCCGGCGAGAGCAATCCCCCTCCTGACCCGACGCAGGCCACCGATATGGAGGCCCTGCAGGCGCGTCTTGCCAGCCTTGAAGCGGAGCTCGAAAAACTGCGCGAAGTGCCGCGCCTTGCCCGGCTGTGGCGCTGGGAAACCGATTCCGAGCTGCGGTTTTCCTACCTGTCCGACGAGTTCAGAACGGAGACCGGCTACGATCCCGCCGGGTTCCTCGGCAAGACCCGCGCCGAGGTCGGCATGCCGCGCAAGGATGTGGCGGCGTGGCACCGGCATCTGGACGATCTGGCAAATCACCGCCCTTTTTTCGATTACCGCTATAGCTATCTCGATCCGGACGGCAAGGAGCGCACGGTCAGCGTCTCCGGCAACCCGGTCTTCGACGCCGAGGGACGTTTCCAAGGGTATCGCGGCACCTGCCAGAACATCACCGATCAGGTCCGCGAGGTCGATACCGCCAACATCGCGGCGATGCGTCTTGTTCAAGCGCTCGACCTTTCCTCCGAGGGGATCGTGCTGTTCGACGCCGATGATCGGATGGTCCTGTGCAACAGCCGGCACCGGGCGCTTTTCCCGCACATTGCGGAGCTGCTTGTTCCCGGCAACCACTATTTCGACATCCTGCGCGCAAACATCCAGAACCTGCAGCCGGAACGCACGCCGGAACAGGTCGAACAATGGCTGGCCTACCGCATTGCCTATCACAGCAATCCCCAGGGTACGCTGACGCTGCCGCACAGGGATGGCCGGGTCATCACCCTGCGTGAGGAAAGGCTGGCCGATGGCGCCACGCTGGTCATCACCAGCGACGCCACGGAAATCACCCGGCGCGACGCCAAAGAGGCCAGGAAGGAAGCCCTGTTCCGACTGCTGTTCGAGCGCTCGCCGATGGGCATGGCCGTGGTCGACATGAAAGGCCGCTACATCCGGATGAACGACGCCTATTGCCGCTTCGTCGGCTACAGCCGGGAAGAGCTGATGCAGATGGTGGTGCGCGACGTCACGCACCCCGATGACGCGGTGGCGCTTGAGCAGCGGCTGTCAGTGCAGGCACAGAACGGCCACGGCGAATTCCAGTTCGAGAAACGCTACATCACCAAGTCGGGCGATATCGTCGTCGGGCTGATGACGACGGCGGTGATCAGCCCGACAGAGGGTGGCGATCCGCAGGTCATCGCCCAGGTGATCGACGTCACCGAACGCGCAGCGGCAGAAGACGAGCTGCGCAGCGCAAAGGAAGAGGCGGAAATCGCCAACCGCGCGAAGAGCGATTTCCTGGCCAATATGAGCCACGAGCTGCGCACGCCGCTGAATGCGATCATCGGCTTTTCGGAAGTGATGCTGGGCGAATATTTCGGCCCCTTCGACAATCCGCGCTACCGCGACTATGCCGAGGATATCCACGCCAGCGGACGGCACCTGCTGGAATTCATCGACGACCTGCTGGACCTGGCCAAGATCGAGGCCGGACGGCTGACGCTGATCGAAAGCCATGTCCATGTCGCCAGCCTGGTCCAGGGCGCGATCCGGCTGTTCGCGGACCGGGCGGAGAGTGCCGAGATCGAGCTGACCAACGACGTGCCGCCCGGCCTGCCGCATCTGCTGGCGGACGAGCGCATGACACGCCAGATCCTGGTCAATCTGATCTCCAACGCGATCAAGTTCACGCCGGCCGGCGGGCAGGTCTCGGTATCCGCCGTGCAGACCGCCTCAGCAGCGATCCAGGTTCTCGGCTCCGCCACCGGCATCGGCATCGAGCCGGAGGAAATTCCGCTGATCCGCCAGCGCTTCGGCCGCGCCAGCCGGGCCGCGAAACACAAGATTCAGGGAACCGGCCTTGGCCTTGCGATCATCGACAGCCTGATCGGCCTGCATGATGGCGAGATGGAGATCGAGAGCTGGCCCGGCCGCGGCACCATCGTGCGCGTGACCTTCCCGGCGGGGCGTACCGTCCGGGCGCGGAGCGTATAGCGCCTATTCCAGCCCCATCAGGTTGCGCGCGAAGCTGTTGGCATCGAAGGGCCGCAGATCGTCCGCCCCCTCGCCGACACCGACCGCATGAACCGGCAGGCCGAAGGCATCGGCCAGCGCCACGACCACGCCACCGCGCGCGGTACCGTCCAGCTTGGTCATCACCAGGCCGCTCACATTCACCATCTCGCGGAAGGTGTCGACCTGGGCATGGGCGTTCTGGCCGGTGGTGGCATCCAGCACCAGCACGGTGGAATGCGGCGCCGACGGCTCCAGCTTGGTGATGACGCGGATCACCTTCTTTAGCTCGTCCATCAGCGCGGCCTTGTTGTGCAGCCGCCCGGCGGTATCGATCAGCAGCACATCGGCGCCCTCCGCCTTTGCCTGCTTCAGCGCATCGAAGGCCAGCGAGGCGGCATCGCAATTCTCCGGCCCGGCAATGACCGGCGCGCCGGTGCGCTCGCCCCAGATTTTCAGCTGCTCGACGGCGGCGGCACGGAAGGTATCGCCGGCCGCCAGCATGACCTTCTTGCCCTGATCGCGGAACTGCTTGGCCAGTTTGCCGATGGTCGTGGTCTTGCCGGTACCGTTCACGCCGACCACCAGCACGACATGCGGCCGGTTGGCGGGGTCGAGCGTCAGCGGCAGCGCGACCGGGGTCAGGATTTCCGCGATATCGTCGGCGAAGGCCTGACGGACTTCCTCCGACGTCACTTCCTTCTCGAAGCGTTCGCGTGCCAGGTTGGCGGTCAGCTTGGCCGAGGTCTTCACGCCGAGATCGGCCTGGATGAGCAGCTCTTCCAGCTCCTCCAGCGTGGCCTCGTCCAGCTTGCGCTTGGTGAACAGCCCGATGATGCCGCCGCCCAGCTTGGCGGAGGTGCGGGCAAGCCCCTGTTTCAGCCGCGCCAGCCAGCCCGGCTTGCGCGCTTCGGTCTCAGTATTCTGGTCAGTCATGCGGCGGTCCGGATATCGACGGTCTGGCCGGTAAGCTGCTCCGCCCCGGCGCCGGTTACCCTGGCACGCAGGATGGTGCCGGGCGCGACGTCGGTGTCGAGGGCGATGGGCGCGAAATGCTCGGTACGCCCGATACCGGGCTTTTCCATCAGCACTTCGGCCTCGGTCCCGATGCGCGAGGCGAGGTAGTTGGCCAGCCGCGCCTCCCCTGCCGCGCGCAGGCGGGCCGCACGCTCCTTGCGGATTTCCACCGGCACCTGCGGCATGCGCGCCGCCGGCGTGCCGGGGCGCTCGCTGTAAGGGAACACGTGCAGGTAGGTCAGGTCGCACTCTTCCACGCTGCGCAGCGTGTTCTCGAACATATCGTCGGTCTCGGTCGGGAAGCCGGCGATCAGGTCGGCACCGAATACCATATCGGGACGGAGATCCTTCACCTTCTCCACGAAGGCGATGGCATCGCCGCGCAGATGGCGTCGCTTCATGCGCTTCAGCACCATGTCATCGCCGGCCTGCAGGCTGATATGCAGATGCGGCAGCAGGCGCGGCTCCTCGGCGATCAAGCGGAACAGATCATCGTCGATCTCCACCGGATCGAGCGAGGACAGGCGCAGGCGCGGCAGCTCCGGCACATTCGCCAGCAGCCGGCGGATCATCTGCCCCAGCGCCGGCTTGCCCGGCAGGTCGGGGCCGTAGCTGGTGATGTCCACGCCGGTCAGCACCACCTCGCGATAGCCGTTGCGCACCAGTTCGCGCACCTGCTCCACCACCCGGCCGATGGGGACGGAACGGCTGTTCCCCCGGCCATAGGGGATGATGCAGAAGGTGCAGCGATGGTCGCAGCCCTGCTGCACCTGCACGAAGGCGCGGGCGCGGTCCTCGAAGCCGGCGATCATATGCTCGGCGGTCTCGCGCACGCTCATAATGTCATTCACCAGCACGCGCGCCTCGCCGGCAAGCCCATAGCTTTCCGCCTTCAGCTTCTCCTCATTGCCGAGGATGCGGTCCACCTCCGGCATGGCGGCGAACTGTTCCGGCTTCACCTGGGCGGCGCAGCCGGTGACGATGATCTTGGCGTCCGGAGTCTTGCGGCGCAGCTTGCGGATGGGCTGGCGCGCCTGCCGTTCCGCCTCGGCGGTGACGGCGCAGGTATTCACGATGACCGTATCGCTCAGCCCCGCCTTGCCGGCCAGATCCTTCATCACCTCGGATTCGTAGGAATTGAGGCGGCAACCGAAGGTGACGATCTCGACGCTCATTGGGCAGACTCGATAACCGCAGGCTCCAGCTCGCCCCGGTAGGAAATGGCGACCGGCCCGGTCATCAGCACCCGGCCATCCGCGGTCCATTCGATGGTCAGCGTGCCGCCATCCAGGATCACATCGGCCTTGCGCTCGCTGAGGCCGCGCCGAACGGCGGCGACCAGGCTGGCGCAGGCGCCGGTGCCGCAGGCGCGGGTGATGCCGACACCGCGCTCCCACACCCGCATCCGCATTTTCGTCGGCGACAGGATCTGTACCGCCTCGACATTGATGCGTTGCGGGAACATCGGGTCATGCTCGATGCGTGGGCCGATCTCGGCCATCGGAATCGCCTCGGCATCCTCCACGAAATAGACGGCATGCGGATTGCCGACATTCACGCAGGTGGCCTCCAGCAGCGGCGCCACACCGGCGGCCACCTTCAGCGTGTCCATCTCGCGGGCCAGCGGAATTTCATCCCAGCCCAGCCGCGCCTCGCCCATATCGACGGTCACAGTGCCGTCCGCATTAACATTGGTCAGCAGCGTGCCGACCACGGTCTCGATGGACAGCGCCGGACGGTCCGCCTCTTCCGACAGCCAGGAGGCGACGCAGCGCGTGGCATTGCCGCAGGCCTCCACCTCGCCGCCATCAGCATTCAGGATGCGCATGAAGGCATCGGCGCCGTTCTTCGGCGGCTCGATCACGATCATCTGGTCGAAGCCCACGCCGGTGCGCCGGTCGGCGATGGCCCGAATCTGCGCCTCGCTGAGCGCGATCGGCGCGGCGCGGCCATCCAGCACGACGAAATCGTTGCCCAGCCCGTGCATCTTTATGAACGGAAGCTTTTCCATAGTCCGCGTTATATGGCGAGCGGGGCCCCAGAGTCCACGGCCAGCTTAAGCTGGCAGCCGTGCTTTCCGGTGCGGGCACACGCAGGACTGCCTTGCAGAGGCCGATGGGCAGGATCGAAAACGCACGATCAATCGTTCTCTTATAGAACTGTTGAAGGAGACACCAATGCCCTACATATTACTTTGGCTCGTGGGAATTCCCATTCCCCTCATCCTGCTGCTGTGGCTCATCTTTTCCTGAATTCCGCCATTCCCCTTGCTTTTTCAGGGGAACGGCCCCACATTGCTGTGACCATTCTGCTTCAGACTGCCGGCTCGTAACGCCCCTTCGGGTGTCCAGTTCGCGCTATCCCTGGACACAGAGTGCGACGCTCCGCCCATCCGGGTGGCGCGAACCGACAACGAAGGAGGCATCTATGCCGATCGGTACCGTCAAGTGGTTCAATAGCACCAAGGGTTATGGCTTCATCCAGCCGGAGAATGGCGGCCCGGACGTTTTCGTCCACATCTCCGCCGTCGAGCGCGCTGGCATGCGCAGCCTGAATGAAGGCCAGAAGATCTCCTACGAGGAACAGCGCGATCCGAAGCGCGGCAAGACCTCGGCCGAGAATCTGAAGGCCGTCTGACCCTCGCGTCAGAGCCTAAAGCGGAAGGGCGCCGGAGTACCGGCGCCCTTTTCATTTCAGGCCCCTTTCATTTCAGCCTGCCGGGAGACGCCCAGATGGCCTTCAAGCCGAACTATAATCAGCAACGCGCCGAACGAAACCGGGCCAAGGAGCAGAAGAAAAAGGAAAAGCTCCAGCGCAAGGAAGAGGAAGTCGCCAAGCGCAAGGGGCTGCTCGACGGCGAGCCCGCCGACAGCGATACCGATGACAGCGGCACATCCGATGCGCCGCCCGAAATCCGCGACTGACGAAACCCGGGACTGACGAAACCCGGGACTGACGAAACCCGCGACTGACGAAACCCGCGACTGACGACATCGTCCGCCGTCCACCTTTCGTGCCCTTTTACCCTATCCCTTGGAGACCATCTTGGGCCGCCAGAAGAAACCCGCCGCACCCGCCAGCTTCGTGCTGTTCAATGTGATCTATGAGGATGGCAGCCTGTCCTCCAACCGCAAGGTGCCCGGCGAGCTGCTGGACGGCCTGGACGGCGATGCGCCCGCGCGCACCTTCATCATGGACCAGGACCGCAAGATCGCGGAAATGTCCGGCCAGCCGCGCGGCCCGATCAAGAGCCTGAAGCGCGTGGGGAAATAGCCCCACCCTGACGGTCCGCCAGCTCCGGCGGCCAGACGATCTCGAACCGCTCGCACACCACCTCAATCCGCTCATCGAAGGCAAAGCCCTCGCGCTCTGCCTGCCGGCCGAAATAGCGGCAATGCCCCTCGCGCCAATAGGCGAGGCTGCCATCGCCCTCGCCTTCTGCCGCGGCGAAATCCTCCCCCACCTCGATAAAGGGCAGGATATCGATGCGGGCGGTCCGCCAGATACAGGTGGGATTGCCCGCGCCATCCAGCACCAGCACATGGTCACCCGGCTTCGGCACCGCACCCGGCGCATAGTCGCGCAACAGCGAGGCCGTCGCCCGCTTGCGCCCGGTGCGCACCAGCGCCAGCAGCTCGTCGGCAAGTTCCGGCGAATCCCCGAAGCTGACGACGTCATAGACCTGATCCGGCACACCCGTCGCTGCCCGGTAGGCGGCCCAGAATGCTTTTGTCTCTCCGTCTTTCATGAAGCCCCTGCTTCCTGGCCGCTGCGATGAGTGACTCTGGCACCGGCTTCCCCTAGTTTCCGCCCCGTTCACGGCAAGTTGGCCGCCCATAGAAGCCCTCCACCCCTGTCGGGGGGCACCGTCCGTCCGCGAGTTTCGCGCACGGGCGCATTTTCGATTGGGCGACCATCATTGCCGTGAGGATTGTTTAACCGAAGCAACGGCAACGGGATAGAGTCCTTGTTCGACGGCCTGACCGGCAAGCTCGGCGATGTGTTCGAGCGACTGAAGCGGCGCGGCGCGCTCTCCGAGAGCGACGTCCAGGCCGTCATGCGCGAGGTGCGCGTGGCGCTGCTGGAGGCCGACGTCGCCCTGCCGGTGGTGAAGGAATTCATCACCAAGGCCGGTGAGAAGGCGGTCGGCCAGGAAGTGCTGCGCTCGGTCACGCCGGGCCAGATGGTGGTGAAGATCGTCCACGACCAACTGGTCGAGATGCTGGGCGCGGAGCCGGAACCGGTCGATCTGAACGCCCCCGCCCCGGTGCCCATCCTGATGGTCGGCCTGCAGGGTTCGGGCAAGACCACCACCACCGGCAAGCTGGCGCGCCGCCTCACCCAGCGCGACAAGAAGAAGGTGCTGATGGCCTCGCTGGACGTGCATCGTCCGGCGGCGCAGGAGCAGCTGCGCATCCTGGGCGAACAGACCGGCGTTGCCACCCTGCCCATCGTGGCCGGCGAACAGCCGGTTTCCATCGCCAAGCGCGCCATGACCGTCGGCCGCCTGCAGGGCTATGACGTGGTGATGCTGGACACCGCCGGCCGGCTGCATGTCGATGAGGGGCTGATGGCCGAAGTGGCCTCGGTGCACGACCTCGTACAGCCGCATGAGGTGCTGCTTGTCGTCGATGCGATGACCGGCCAGGACGCGGTGAATGTCGCCAAGGCCTTCAAGGAGCGCGTCGGCGTCACCGGCATCGTCATGACCCGCGTCGATGGCGATGCGCGCGGCGGTGCCGCGCTGTCCATGCGCGCTGTCACCGGTTGCCCGATCAAGCTGCTGGGCGTCGGCGAGAAGATGGACGCGCTGGAAGATTTCCATCCGCAGCGCATCGCCGGCCGCATCCTCGGCATGGGCGACGTCGTCTCGCTGGTCGAGAAGGCGGCGGAGACCATCGAGAAGGATGAGGCCGAGCGGCTCGCCAAGAAGATGGCGAAGGGCGATTTCGACCTGGACGACATGGCAGCGCAGCTGCGCCAGCTGCGCAAGCTGGGCGGACTCGGCGGCGTCATGGGCCTGCTGCCCGGCATCGGCAAGATGAAGAAGCAGCTGGCCGGCGCCAACATCGACGAGAAGCAGCTGGCCCATCAGGAGGCCATCATCTCCTCGATGACGAAGAAGGAACGCAAGGACATCAAGCTGCTGAACGCCTCGCGCCGCAAGCGCATCGCGGCCGGCAGCGGCACAACGGTGCAGGAAGTGAACCGGCTGCTGAAGCAGTATCAGGACATGAGCCGGGTCATGAAGCAGATGGGCAAGTCCGGCATGCTGAAAGGCATGATGGGCGGTCTGATGGGTGGCGGAGGCGGCACGCCGCCGCAACTCCCGCCCGGTGGCCTAGGGGGCCTGGGCGGCGGTGGCCTCCCCGGCCTGCCGAAGCTGCCCGGCGGCAAGCTGCCCCCCGGTTTCGGCCGGCGCTGAGATTTTAATCCGAGATCAACCAGAACACGCGTAACAGGTTAAGGAAGAAACTAATGGCACTGAAGATTCGTCTGGCCCGTGGCGGCGCGAAGCGGCGTCCGTTCTATCGCATCGTGGTGGCGCAGAGCACCGCCCCGCGCGATGGCGCCTTCATCGAGCGCATCGGCTCCTACAACCCGATGGTCGATCATGGCCACCCGGACCGGCTGAAGATCGACGCCGACCGCGCCAAGCACTGGATCTCGGTTGGCGCCGTGCCGACCGACCGCGTTGCGCGCTTCCTGGCCACCGTTGGCCTTGGCGAAGCCCCGGCCCTGCCGGAGCAGACCAAGAAGAACCAGCCGCGCGCCAAGGCGCAGGAGCGTCTGAAGGAACAGGCCGCCCTGGCCGAGAAGGCCGCTGCGGAGAAGGCCGAGGCTGAGGCCGCCGCTGCCGAGGCTGCTGCCGCGCCGGCTGAAGAAGCCCCTGCTGAAGCTCCGGCCGAAGCGGCTGCTGAAGCTCCGGCCGAGGAAGCGGCCGAAGCCGAGAAGCCCAGCGCCTAAGGCGCCGGGCCGATGGCAACGCGCAGCTTACGGACGGGAGCGGCCTGGTCATGGCGAGCCACCCAGAGCGCCAGCCGGCGACGGCAGGTGCAGTTGACGATGGCGACGCAGGACAACTCGTCCTGCTCGGAATCGTCGTCGGCGCCCATGGTATCCGGGGTCAGCTCCGCGTCCGCAGCTTCACCGGCGAGCCTGCCGCGATCTTCGGATACGGCATGCTCCTCGGAAAGCGGCGCGACAGTGACGCGGGACGCAGCCTGACGCTGAAACCGGCCGGCCAGCCGAAAGGCGAGGTCGTGCTGGCATCGGTTTCCGGCGTTGCCGACCGCAATGCTGCCGAGGCGCTGAAGGGCTTGCGGCTGTATGTCAGCCGCGATGCCCTGCCGGCGCTGGAGGAAGATGAGTTCTACCATGCCGACCTGATCGGCCTGGTGGTCGATCAGGTAGCGGGGGAACTACTCGGCACGGTGAAGGCGGTCCATGATTTCGGGGCCGGCGACGTGCTGGAGGTGATCCGGGAGGAAGGCGGCAGCGTGTTCCTTCCCTTCACGCGGGCCGTTGTACCGGTGGTGGATATTGCGGGCGGCCGGCTGGTTGCCGATCCGCCGGCTGAATTGCTGGAAAGCGGTTCGGCGGGCGAAGAGGATGCGGAATGAGCTGGCGGGCGACCGTGCTGACGCTGTTCCCGGAGATGTTTCCGGGGCCACTCGGGGCGTCGCTACCGGGCAAGGCGCTGGAAAAGGGCGTCTGGCTAATGGAAACGCTGGACATTCGCGAGTTCGCGCGTAATAAACACCGCTCCGTCGATGACACCCCCTTCGGCGGCGGTGCCGGTATGGTAATGCGGCCCGATGTCGTGGATGCGGCGTTGGGCGCGGTTGCGGACCGGCCGGGGCCGGTGATCTACCTGTCACCGCGCGGCCGCAAGCTGGATCAGGCCATGGCCCGCGATCTGGCGGACGGGCCGGGCGTGACGTTGTTGTGCGGCCGGTACGAAGGGGTGGATCAGCGGGTCATCGACTCGCGCCGGATCGTCGAGGTCAGCCTCGGCGACTTTGTCCTTTCCGGGGGCGAACCGGCGGCGATGGCGCTGATCGATGCCTGTGTCAGGCTGCTGCCTGGGGCCATGGGGTCCGAGGAAAGCCTGGACGAAGAGAGTTTCGAACGGGGATTGCTGGAATATCCCCACTATACGCGGCCGCAGGCCTGGATCGACCATGAAGGGGTCGAGCGCGTGGTGCCGGAGGTGCTGACCTCGGGTCATCACGAAAAGGTGCGGCTGTGGCGCCGCGCGGAAGCGGAACGGATTACGGCCGAACGCAGGCCCGACCTCTGGTCGGCCTATGTTGCGGCTGGTGAGGAAGACGGGAACTAGGCGCCGCGAGGCGTCTGTTGAAGCGGTTTGCCGCAGGGCCCTGCGCGGCAGGGTTCACGGTTAGGCAGGCATTAGGTTAGGTAGGGATTAGGACAATGAACATCATCGAACAGCTCGAGCAGGAGCAGATCGCCAAGGTCACGGCCGATCATCAGGTGCCGGAATTCGTGCCGGGCGATACGCTGCGCGTGAATGTGAAGGTCGTCGAAGGCACGCGTGAGCGCGTCCAGGCTTTCGAAGGCGTGTGCATCGCCCGCAGCAATGCCGGGCTGAACTCCTCCTTCACCGTGCGGAAGATTTCCTACGGCGAGGGTGTGGAGCGTGTGTTCCCGCTCTATTCGCCGCGCCTGGCCTCGATCGAGGTGGTGCGCCGGGGCGATGTCCGCCGCGCCAAGCTGTATTACCTGCGTGGCCTGACCGGCAAGGCAGCCCGTATCCGCGAGAAGCAGACCGTCCGCACCGTCAAGGGTGCAGCCGGCGAAGCAGCGGCGGCGCCTGCCGGCGAGTAAGGCTTACAGCCAGTGAAAACGGGCCCTGAGGGGCCCGTTTTGCGCTCCGTCCGACCTCTCGCGATGGTGCATGGCTGACAAGAATGCATGCTGCTTGGTGCGCCCGCACCGGCGGGTCTAAGCTGAGCGGCCAAGAGCCGGGTTCCTGGTCAGCAGGCACCCGGCGACAATAGTGACGACCGCCAGGAGTGAGGACCGCCTTCGTGACCGCAGCCACTTCCAAGCCCCGTACCCTTTTCGACAAGATCTGGCAGAACCATCTGGTGGACGTCCAGGAGGACGGCACCTGCCTGATCTATATCGACCGCCACCTCGTCCATGAGGTGACCAGCCCGCAGGCCTTCGAGGGGCTGCGCACGACCGGCCGCAAGGTCCGCCGGCCGAGCCAGACGCTTGCCGTCGCCGACCATAACGTGCCGACCTCCGACCGCTCCAAGGGCATCAGCGACGAGGAAAGCCGCATCCAGGTCGAGACGCTGGAATCCAACGTGAAGGAATTCGGCGTTCCCTATTTCGCGATGGATGACGCCCGCCAGGGCATTGTGCACATCATCGGGCCGGAGCAGGGCTTCACCCTGCCGGGCACCACCATCGTGTGCGGCGACAGCCACACCGCGACGCATGGCGCCTTCGGCGCACTGGCCTTCGGCATCGGCACCTCCGAGGTAGAGCATGTGCTGGCCACCCAGACGCTGGTGCAGGCGCCGGCCAAGAACATGCTGGTCCGGGTCGAGGGCGACCTGCCCTTCGGCGTCACCTCCAAGGATCTGATCCTGGCGATCATCGGCAAGATCGGTACCGCCGGCGGTACCGGCCATGTGATCGAGTATGCGGGCGAGGCGATCCGCAACCTGTCCATGGAAGCCCGCATGACGATCTGCAACATGTCGATCGAGGGTGGTGCGCGCGCCGGTCTGATCGCCCCGGACGAGGTCACCTTCGAATATCTGAAGGGCCGCCCGCTGGCGCCAAAGGGCGCCGCCTGGGAGCAGGCCGTCGAATTCTGGAAGACCCTGCCCTCCGACGAGGGTGCGTCCTACGACAAGGAAATCGTCATCACGGCCGCCGACCTGGTGCCGACCATCACCTGGGGCACCAGCCCGGAAGACGTGGTGCCGGTCACCGGCATCGTGCCCGACCCGGATAAGGCGCCGAACGCCGGCAAGCGCGAGGCGATGCTGCGCGCGCTGGACTATATGGGTCTGAAGCCGGGCATGAAGATGACCGACGTGAAGGTCGATACCGTATTTATCGGCTCGTGCACCAATGGCCGCATCGAGGATATCCGTGCGGTGGCCGAGGTCGCCAAGAGCCGCAAGGTGGCGGCCAATGTCCGCGCCATGGTGGTGCCGGGTTCCGGCTTGGTGAAGGAACAGGCGGAGGCCGAGGGGCTGGACGTGGTGCTGCGCGAGGCCGGTTTCGACTGGCGCGAGCCGGGCTGCTCCATGTGCCTTGCCATGAACGCCGACAAGCTGGCGCCGGGCGAGCGCTGCGCCTCCACCTCGAACCGCAATTTCGAGGGCCGGCAGGGCCGCGGCGGGCGCACCCATCTGATGAGTCCGGCAATGGCCGCGGCGGCGGCCGTCAAAGGCCACATCGCCGATGTGCGCGAGCTGATGGGCTGACCGGGACCAGCGGGAGGATAGAGAGATGGACAAGTTCACGACGCTCACCGGGATCGCCGCACCGCTGCCGATGGTCAACATCGACACCGACATGATCATCCCGAAGCAGTATCTGAAGACGATCAAGCGCACCGGCCTCGGCCAGTTCCTGTTCGACGAGATGCGCCGCGACAGCAATGGCAAGGAGAACCCGGATTTCGTGCTGAACCGGGAGCCCTACACCAAGGCCGAGATCCTGGTGGCCGGCGACAATTTCGGCTGCGGCTCTAGCCGTGAGCACGCCCCCTGGGCGCTGCTGGATTTCGGCATCCGTGCCGTCATCGCCCCCAGCTTCGCCGACATCTTCTTCAACAACTGCTTCAAGAACGGCATCCTGCCGATCCGGCTGCCGCAGGAAATAGTCGATCAGCTGACCGAGGACGCGAAGCTGGGCGGCAATGCCCGCATCACCGTCGATCTGGAGAAGCAGGAGATCACCCGCCCGAACGGCGAGAAGATCGCCTTCGAGGTGGATGCCTTCCGCAAGCACTGCCTGCTGAACGGTCTGGACGATATCGGCCTGACCCTGCAGAAGGACCAGAAGATCGCCGGTTATGAGGAGAAGCTTGCCCTCTCCCAGCCCTGGATCGCCGCCTGATCGCTCCCAAAGAACGGAAAAATAAAATGGCATCGAACAAGAAGCTGCTGGTCCTGCCGGGTGACGGCATCGGGCCGGAGGTGATGCGTCAGGTCCGCCGCGTGGTGGACTGGATGGACAAGCGCCGCCACGTCTCCTTCGACATTCAGGAAGGCCTGGTCGGCGGCGCCGCGCTCGACGCGCACGGCACCCCGCTGACCGACGAGACGATGGCCGACGCGCTGGCGGTGGACGCCGTGCTGTTCGGCTCGGTCGGTGGCCCGAAGTGGGACGACCTGCCGTTCGAGAAGAAGCCGGAGCGCGGCCTGCTGCGCCTGCGCAAGGAAATGGACCTGTTCGCCAATCTGCGCCCGGCCATCGTGTTCCCGGCGCTGGCCGATGCCTCGACGCTGAAGCGCGAGCTGGTCGAGGGGCTGGATATCCTGATCCTGCGCGAGCTGACCGGCGGCGTCTATTTCGGTGAGCCGCGCGGTGTAGAGACCCTGCCGGACGGCACCAAGAAGGCCGTCGATACCCAGGTCTATACGACGCCGGAGATCGAGCGCGTGGCGCGCGTCGGCTTCGACCTCGCCCGCAAGCGCGGCGGCAAGGTACATTCGGTCGAGAAGGCCAATGTCATGCACACCGGCGTGCTGTGGCGCGAGACGGTGACCAAGCTGCATGAAGCCGAAGGCAAGGGCATCGAACTGCACCACATGTATGCCGACAACTGCGCGATGCAGCTGGTGCGCAATCCGAAGCAGTTCGACGTGATCGTCACCGACAATCTGTTCGGCGACATCCTGTCCGACTGCGCGGCGATGTTGACCGGCTCGCTCGGCATGCTGCCCTCGGCCTCGCTCGGCCTTGAGGATCCGACCACCGGCCGCCGTATGGCGCTGTACGAGCCGGTGCACGGTTCCGCCCCGGACATCGCCGGCCAGGATATGGCGAACCCGCTGGCCGAGCTGCTGAGCTTCGCCATGCTGCTGCGCTATTCCTTCGACATGGGCGAGGACGCCGACATGATCGAGAAGGCCATCAACAACGTGCTGGATGCCGGCTTCCGTACCGCCGACATCTATGTGCCGGGCACCGCCAAGGTCTCGACCACGGTGATGGGCGACACGCTGCTGCGCGAGCTGGACAAGCTGTCGGCCTGATCCAACAACATCTTCTTTATGGAAAGGGCGGCCTTTGGGTCGCCCTTTTTCTTGGCCGGGACGAAATGCCTGTCCTTTCGGGACAGGCAGTCAGGCAGGCCCGCCGCAGGGACGCTACACATGCTCCTGTGTTCAATCGGGAGGATCAGAGATGTCCCTGGAAAATATCGGCGGTTTCATTCAGGCGTTGCAGCAGGATGCGGCCCTCAAGCAGCGTTTTCAGTCCACCGTCGCCACCCTGCCCCAGGATGCCGATCCGGCACCGCACATCGTGGCCTTCGCCAGGGACGAAGGGCATGCACTGGAAACCAATGACCTGGCGGCGTTCGGCGATCTGCTCACCCGGGCGCGGAACGATCAGCTGACGGACGCAGAGCTGGACAAGGTCAATGGCGGCATTTTCGGCGGAGTGCTGAATGCGGGGTTCGGTGCCATGAGTTTGCCCGGCACGCTCTACGGCTCTCTGGTGAACACCCAGAATGGCCTCGACCCCTCGAAGCGTGAATTCTGGCTGGGCTTCTGAGTCACCCGCACTTGGAATAGCCGCAGGAGGTGCAGGTATCGCAGCCCTCCTGCCGGATCAGGCTGGGCTGGCCGCATTTCGGGCATTGCCGCAGGCGCTGATCGGCGAGCCCCACCACCTTGCGCTCGGCGAGATGGCCCTGGCGCTTTTCTTCCGGCTGCGGAATGAAGCCAATGTCGATCAGGTGGCGTTCGATCACATCGCCGATGGCGGCCAGCAGGGAGGGCACATAACGCCCGCCCATCCATTGCCCGCCGCGCGGGTCGAACACGGCCTTCAGCTCTTCAACCACGAAGGAGACGTCGCCGCCGCGCCGGAACACCGCGCTGATCATCCGGGTCAGCGCCACGGTCCAGGCGAAATGCTCCATGTTCTTGGAGTTGATGAAAATCTCGAAGGGCCGGCGGCGCCCATCCTGGATCACATCGTTCACGGTGATGTAGAGCGCGTGCTCGCTCTCCGGCCAGTTGATCTTGTAGGTCTTGCCCGGCAGTTCCTCCGGCCGGTTCAGCGGCTGCGTCATGTAGATGACCGCCCCCGCCTCGAACTGGTCTGCCGGCCTTGCCTCCGGCTTGTCCAGCGCCAGCTCCGGCTGCTGTGTGCCCTCCACCGTCTCCGGCTTCACCTGCAGCACGGCGCCTGTGATCTCGTTCGGCCGGTAGGTGGTGCAGCCCTTGCAGCCCGATTCATAGGCCATGCGATAGACATTCTTAAACTGCTCGAACGGCAGATCGACCGGGATGTTGATGGTCTTGGAAATCGAGCTGTCGATGTATTTCTGCACGGCGGCCTGCATCACCACATGGTCGCTGGGCGACAGCCGCTGGGCATCGACGAAGGCATCGGTCAGCCGCGCGGTCTCGCCCTTCAGCCGGCGGTAGAGGCGCAGCGCATAGTCGGTGACCTGCTCCTCCCTGCGGCTGCCATCGGGCATCAGCACGGTGCGGGTATATTCGAAGCTAAATACAGGCTCCAGGCCCGAGGACACATTATCCGCCAGGATGGAGATGGTGCCGGTCGGCGCGATGGAGGTCAGCAGCGCGTTGCGGATGCCATGCTGGGCGATAGCGTCCCGCACATCCGCATCCAGCTCCCGGATCGTCTCGCCTGCCAGATAGTGGTCCCGGTCGAACAGCGGAAACGGTCCCTTCTCCTTCGCCAGCTCGACCGAGGCGAGATAGGCTGCACGACGGATCGCCGCCATCCAGCGCTCGGTCAGCGCCACCGCATCGGCGCTGCCATAGCGCGCGCCGCAGAAGATCAGCGCGTCGGCCAGCCCGGTAACGCCAAGCCCGATGCGCCGCTTTGCCTGCGCCTCATGCTGCTGCTGCGGCAGCGGGAAGCGCGATACGTCAGTGACGTTGTCCATCATGCGCACGGCGGTCGCGACCAGCGCCTCCAGCCGGCCGATATCGATCGCGGCATCGCTCTCGAACGGACGCTCCACCAGCTTCGCCAGATTGATCGAGCCCAGCAGGCAGGCGCCATAGGGCGGCAGCGGCTGCTCGCCGCACGGGTTGGTGGCGGCGATGGTCTCGCAGTAATGCAGGTTGTTGCGGTTGTTCACCCGGTCGATGAAGATCACCCCCGGCTCGGCATAGGCGTAGGTCGCGCGCATGATCCGATCCCACAGTTCGCGCGCCTCGACCGTGCGATAGATTGTGCCGCCGAACACCAGGTCCCAGGACCCGCCCTCCTGCACCGCCTGCATGAAGGCGTCGGTCACCAGCACCGACAGGTTGAACATGCGCAGGCGGCCCGCCTCCTGCTTGGCGGCGATGAAATCCTCGATGTCGGGATGATCGCAGCGCATCGTCGCCATCATCGCGCCGCGGCGGTGGCCGGCGCTCATGATGGTGCGGCACATCGCATCCCACACATCCATGAAGGGCAGCGGGCCGGATGCATCCGCCCCCACCCCCTTCACCGGCGCGCCCTTGGGCCTGAGCGTCGAGAAATCATAGCCGATGCCACCACCCTGCTGCATGGTCAGCGCGGCTTCCTTCAGATGCTCGAAGATGCCGGCCATATCGTCCGGGACAGTGCCCATGACGAAGCAGTTGAACAGGGTGACGCTGCGGTCGGTGCCGGCCCCGGCCAGGATGCGGCCGGCGGGCAGGAACTTGAAATCCTCCAGCGCCTCGTAGAACCGGCCTTCCCATAGCGCCTGGTCGCGCTCCGGCGCGGCAAGCGCCGTCGCCACACGGCGCCAGCTATCCTCCAGCGTGCGGTCCAGCGGCGCGCCATCGGCCCGCTTCAGCCGGTATTTCATGTCCCAGATCTGCTGCGAAATCGCCGCGATACCCGCCATGAAACGCTCCAACGCAATCGAACGGCCAGATAGTGTACCAGCTTGGCGGCGGCGGACAATAACTATGTTCTTGTTATGTTTCCACCGACCGTTGCCGGATAACCTCCTGCCAGGCCTTGCAGATCAGCCTTGTCCCCGGGATTCACAAGGACAAATCTCAGGCTTCTGGGGATAAGCCTTCCGCTGACAGACGGTCCGTCGCCTGCTCGATGGCAGTCTCCAGCGCGACCATGAAGCCGGCCCGGTCCATCCCCGGCGGGATCGCCGGCAGGAACTCCAGCCGGATGGTCCCGGGCTCCTTGCGGAAGGCGCGCCGCCCCCAGAACAGGCCGGAATTCAGCGCCACCGGCACCACCGGCACGTCCAGCCCCTTGTACAGGGCAGCGATGCCCGGCTGGTAGGGTCGGTGCGTGCCGGGGGCAGTCCGCGTGCCCTGCGGGAAGATCACCGGCACCATGCCCTGCGCGATGGCCCGCCGCGCATCCTCCAGCAGCATGCGCAGTGCCTTGGCGCCCGCTTTGCGGTCCACAGCGATATGGCCGGCGCGCTGCGCGTACCAGCCATAGAGCGGGATCGCCAGCAATTCCTTCTTCAGCACATAGGCCGGACGGTACAGCAGCAGGAAGAAGATGATCGTGTCCCAGGCCGACTGGTGCTTCGAGGCGATAATGAAGGGGCCGTCCGGGAGGTTCTCCCGGCCGCTGACTGTGTAGCCGGTGCCGGCCAGCAGCCGCAGCAGCCCGATCACGCCCCGCGCCCAGAAGCGCTGCGCGGCGATGATCCAGCCCGACGGCGCTGCCAGCAGCGGGACCCCGCCGATGCACAGGATCGCGGTCCAGCCGAAGAACGCCATATTGAACAGCAACGAACGCAACGCACTCATTTCCGGGCGTCTATCCTTTGATGAGGCCGGCCAGGGACAGGCGCAGATGCGCCATCAGGAACTTGTTGTACTCCGAGAAGATCAGCGCGGCACTGCCCGGCCAGCGCCACCATTCCGCAAGGTGGAAATCCTCCGGAAACACCGGATGCGGGACGATCTCGATCTCCGGCATGGCGTCGCGGAATTCCAGCAGGCTGCGGCGCAGATGATAGTTCGCCGTCACAAGCCGCAGCGAGCGGTAGCCGCGCTCGCGCAGCCATTCCGCCGTTTCCGAGGCGTTACCGACCGTATTATTGGCCGCATAGTCGATATCGATGCGCGCATTCATCGACTCGGTCCATTCCGGCAGCAGCCGCAGCAGCGCCTCCCGCGTCACATCCGGATGGACGCCGGACACCAGAAGCCGGTCCGCCAGCCCGGCCCGCAGCAGGCGCAGGCCCACCTCCAGCCTAAGGCTGCCGCCGGTGAGCACGACGATAGCGTCGGTCCGCTGGTCCGGATTCCCGACTTCGCGCGGGATCGACGCGGCATAGCTGAAGAACCCGCCCGCCCAGACGGCAAGGGCCAGCGCAAGGGCCGGCAGCAACAGCCGCCAGCGCCCTGGCCCTGGATGCCTGGACGAACCGGATCGGCGAAAGATGCGGCGGCGCGCGGTCATCGGCGGCAGTCCTATACCAGCCGGGAAAGCGCACGCATCACGGCCAGCCGTGTCGCCAGCACCGCCAGCAGGATGGCGCCCACCGGCACGGCGGCCAGCGCCGCCCAGTCCAGCGGCCGCAGGATGCGCCAGAGATCGGCTGGCAGGAAACCCTCCGCCGACAGCCCCTCGGCACCCCCATTGGCCAGAAGGGCAATGCCCGCCAGCAGTGCCAGGGCGAACAGCGCCCCCAGAATGCTGCCGCGCAGGCTGAGAGTCAGCGCATGGCGGGCGAACTGCTTGGCGATGTAGCTGTCACGTGCACCGACCAGATGCAGCACGTCGATCACCTCGCGGTGGATGGCAAGGCCGGTGCGGACCGCGAACACCACCGCCAGCACCGCTGTCAGCGCGACCAGCAGCACCGCCGTCGCGGCTACCAGCTCCACCGACCGCGCGACCCGCACCAGATCGCCCAGCCAGCGGCCGTGATCATCCAGCACGATGCCGGGCGCGATGCCGGCCAGCCTGGTTTCCAGCGCCGCGAAATCCAGCCGCGCGCCGGGCCGCAACGCCACGTCGATCAGGCGCGGCAAGGGCAGCTCGTCGATGATCTGGCCGCTGCCGAGCCAGGGCTCCAGCAGGGCGCGGCTCTGTTCGACCGACAGCGGATCGGCGCGCCCGATGCCCGGCGTGTCACGCAGTACCTGCAGCACCTCGGCCAGCTGGGCCTGCGGGTCCGTCTCATCGAACGGCGGCGGCACCTGCACGGTGAGCGTCCCGGCCAGGGCGGAGCGCCAGCGCTGCGTCACATCCTGTGCCAGTAGCAGGCCGGCGACTGACAGCGTCGCCAGGAACACCATCACACCGATGATCCAGGGCAGGAAGCGGCTGGTTGCATCGCCGCGGAGCGGCAGGTCGGAATGGCGCCGGAAAATCATCTGGACCTCAGGCAACCGCGCTGTCGATGCCCGGCCGGGACAGATGCCCGTCGCGCAGATCGAGACGAGGATAGCTGAACCGGTCCACCAGCATGTTGTTGTGGGTGGCGATCAGCACGGTGGTCCCCATCCGGTTCAGCTCCTCGAACAGGAACAGCAGCCGCATGGCGATCTGGTCATCGACATTGCCAGTCGGCTCGTCGGCCAGCAGCAGCTTCGGCCGGCCGATCACCGCGCGCGCGATGGCGACGCGCTGCTGCTGCCCGCCCGACAGGGTGGCCGGCAGCGCATTCATGTGATCGCCAAGCCCGACCCAGTCCAGCAGTTCGGGCACATGACGGCGGATCAGGCTTTCCTTCGCGCCGGCAATACGCAGCGGCAGCGCCACATTGTCCAGCGCGGTCAGATGGCCGAGCAGCCGGAAATCCTGGAACACCACGCCAATGCGGCGGCGCAGGTCAGGCTGTTCCCGGCGCGGAATCCCCGCAACATCGCGGTCGAACAGGCGGATACGCCCGGAGGAAGGCTTCAGCGCCAGATAGATCAGCTTCAGCAGGGTGGATTTGCCAGCGCCGCTCGGCCCGGTCAGGAAATGGAAGGAGCCAGGCGGCAGCGTGAAGCCGATATTCTCCAGCACGGCTGGCCCGTCGCGAAACCGCATCCCGACATTTTCGAAACGAACCACGGAAGCCGCCACCTTTCCTGATACTCGCCTACCCGCAGGACATAACACCCCTAAGGGAAAGCCCGCGGGCAAGATGGCACAGCCGGCGGCCCAGCGTCCAGCCGCCCGCCGCGGGAAGCCCGCCGAGAAAAGTCCGACAGTCCCCCTGCCCTAAGAGCCTCGCTTGCCACCGGTGCGACGGGCAGGCTAAAAGCTAGACCATGACATGGTGGTCCGCACAATGATCCTCTCCTGTCCCGAATGCTCCGCGCGCTACGCAATCAGCGATGCGCAGCTGGGGCCGGCTGGCCGCAAGGTCCGCTGCAACGATTGCGGCCATGTCTGGTTTCAGGAGCCTGTCGCGGAGACCAGCCGCCCCTCCGCAACGAAAAGCGCTGCTAAACCCCCGAAGCAAGCCGCTGCGCCGCCGCCGGAACCGGAGGTAGAGGCGCCGCCACACCCCTTCGACCAGTATCAGGACGATGACGCCGGGACGGCGGACACACTAGAGGAAGAGAACGCCGGTTGGCCCGACGATCCGGCGCAGGAGCCCGCTGCCGCCCCATTCCCGGATGAAGAGGAGGAACGGCCGCGCATCCCCCGCCTGCCGCGCATGCCGGTCGAGCAGAAAAAGCCCAGCAGCGGCCGTGGCGCCTGGATTCTGCTGTTCCTGCTGGTGATCGGCCTCGCCGCCGGCATCTTCTTTGGCCGCGCGCATATCGTCGCCGCCTGGCCGCCCGCCGCCCTGCTGTACGAGAAGATCGGCTACCCCGCCCCGGTGCCGGGGGAAGGGCTGCTGATCCGCAACATCCGCGTCGAACGGCTGATGGAGGGCACCACGATGATCCTGGTGGTGCAGGGCGAGGTCGTGAACCTGACCGACGAGCCGGCGACCGTGCCGCCGATGAAGGCCCATCTGCGCGACCTGCAGCGCAAGGATCTGCAGGATTGGGAGTTCGAGGCGAACCGCCTGGACCTGTCGCCCGGCGAGATCGCCGCCTTCCGCACCGAATTCGTGAATCCGGCTGGCGAGGCCGCCGACATCGTCGTGACCTTCAGCGCCCAGCCCAGGGACTGATTGTTCCAGCCCCTGGGCCCCATGGGCTGCTACGGCCTGGTTAGCGCTTCTTCTCGATCAGCTGGGCGATCTTCTGGTTGAGGCCAGGATCGCGCTGCGCGGCGGCCGTGATCGAATTATATTCCTCGACCGACAGCCCCTGATTCTGCACCGCCTCGATCATCTCGGTGCGGGCCTCGCGCTGCGCCTCCATGGCTTTTTCCTGGCTGTCGGCGCCGCGAATCTCCGGCTCCCAGCGGACGCGGATATCGTAGATCTTCACCGCCGCCTCGGCATAGGAATCGAGCTGGGTTTCATCGATCTTCGGCGCCTGCTGCTGTTGCTGAGCGGGCGCCTGGGTCTGCGCCATGGCGGCCATAGGCGCAACGGCGAGCAGAAGCGCCGGCACAAGTGCGGTCATGAAATGTCGTGTCATCGGGAAATCTCCTGAATTGTGGAATTCTTCGGCCTGAAAACGACCGCCTGGAAGCATCGGATGACGGGGCCGCTGGCCCCGTCATCCGGAAGCGATGGCGTGGCAGGGCGTCAACCGCCGCCAGAAGTGCCCCCGGTGCTTCCGCCAGCACCACCGCCCGAACCACCACTAGGCGGCGTCAGGCCCTGCTGACCCTGGTCCTGCGGGGGCTGGCCCTGCTGCGGCGCGCCACCATCGTCACAGGCCGCCGCGCCAAGCAGAAGAAAGGCCGCGAAGGCAGGGGCAACCACTTGTTTCCATTGGAACGTCATTGTCTCCTCCTTGTCTGTTCGGAACGCTAAGCTCAGGCCCTGCGGGCTTTGGCGCCCGAAGCCGAACGGCATTCCCGAAAACACAGACGCCCCATCCCGCTGGATATTCCCAAAAAAAAGAGCCCCGCCATCAGGCGGGGCTTCAAGGTCAACAGGAACCATCAGGGAGGCTCACAAGAAGGCGTTACGGAATTCGCCTTCGGCTTCATGGACGATGGCAGGCCATCGATATTCCATCGTTCGGCAAACTCTTATGCCGCGCCCGCCTCTCGTGCGCGGGGGGCCTGTCCATCCGCGCCATCCGGACGGTTCGTCGGGTTGGGGGCGATGGCGGGGGCTGCCGGAATGGAGGGCGGCTGCAGCGCCTCGGGCGGGGTCGCCGGACGCAGGCCCGTGGCCGGGCCAGGCACAGCCTTGGGCGCAATCGGCGCGCGCAGGCCGGCCGAGGCGGCATCGTCAAGCGTCGTGGCAATCGCCATCATCGCGTCACGGCCAATGGTGCCGACAAGGTTGTAGGCAAACCCGCCCTTGCGCCAGGAGAGCACGGCGCGCCCATCCGGATAGATCGCCCGCAGCGGCGCCTCGCCGCCATCCGTCGCACCGACATAGAGGCTGACCCACCTGCCGTCCGGCCGCTCATAGGTGAGATGGGTCACCGCCGATGCTGCCTTGCCGAGCTGCCGCTCGCCGGAGAGCCGCAGGCCAAGGCCGGAGAAATCGGGCGGCTGGAAGCCGGCGGGGGCAACCAGCGCTGCCCCGCCCGCCGGCATGATTCCAGCGGCGGTTTTTTCCGCCAGCTTTTCAGCCATCGGCGCTTGTTGCAGCGAGGAGGCGACCGGCGCCACCGGCGCGTGGCCACGATATTCGGCCAGGACGAACCCGCCGACGAACGCGATCAGGGCCACGGATGCCGCAAGGGCCATCGGACGCCAGCCGCTGAAGCGCCGTTCCGGCCTGATGGCCTGAGGGGGCACAGCCTGAGGGGGTTCAGCCTTCCGCAATTCCGACTCGAGGCCGGCGATGACCGGGTCCAGCGGGTCGGCCAGATGACGATCAAAAAGATCGTGCAGCGCGCGGGTCTGCGCACGATAGGCTTCCACCTTCGCCGCCATCTCCGGGTCGCGCTCAAGGCGTGCCTCGACGGCATCTCGCTGCGCCTCGGCCAGGCTGCCATCGACATAGGCCAGCAGCATCGCCTCGGTGATCAGCGGCGTCGTATTGCTTGCGGTGTCCTTGTTCTTCATCACGTCATCCTGCGCAGATTGGTGACCGCACTTTCCTCCATCAGGGCACGCAGCGCCTTGCGGGCGCGGCTGAGGCGCGACATGACGGTGCCCGGCGGGATGCTCAGTATCTCCGCCACCTCCTGATAGCTGGCGCCTTCCAGCGCCACCAGCAACAACACCGCACGCTGCTGCTCCGGCAGCGCGTCGATGGCCAGGGCCAGCTCCGCATGGCGCAGCCGGGAGGGCTGCTCCGCCGGTCGTGACAGCCGGTGTTCCACAGCCTCCAGCGGCAGTGCCGTGCCGCGCCGGGTGCGCCGTCCCAGCAGATCGACGCGCAGATTGTGCAGGATGCTGAACAGGTAGGTTCGTGCATTCCGCACTTCCGCGCCCTCCTTGATCCGGGCCAGGGCCCGCACGAGGCTCTCCTGCACCAGATCATCGGCCTCGGACGCATCGCCGGTCAGGGCAATGGCATAACGCCTGAGGCTGCGGACATGTTCCGCAAGCTCCTCCCCGCCGACAGTGCCGGCACCCGCTTTGCGGGCATTCTCCATCCAGCCTTTCATGCCGTAAGGCTGGGCGGCAACTAAGCCCGGAGGACGGCGCAAATCTGCCGAAAAAGTGGCAATCACCCGTATGGACGCGGAACCCGCCGGAATATTCCCGATTACCGCCCCAGCGCCATGGTGGAGGGCAGCCACAGCGCCAGTTCCGGGAAGAACAGCACCAGGAACAGCGTCGCCAGCATGATCGCGACATAGGGCAGCACGCCGCGCACGATGGGGCCCATGGCCCCGCCGGTGATGCCCTTGATGACGAACAGATTCATGCCCACGGGCGGGGTGATCAGCGCCAACTCCAGATTGATCGTCAGCAGCACGCCGTACCAGACCGGATTGATCTCCAGCAGCAGCATCACCGGCAGCACGATGGGCGTGGTGATGAGGATGATGGAGATGGTCTCCAGGAACATGCCCAGCAGGAAGATCAGCGCCATCACCGCCAGCATGAAGGTGATCGGCCCGATGCCCAGCGCCGTGGTGATCTCGACCAGCTGGCGCGGCAGCCCCAGGACGGAGATGACATGGCCGAACATGGCGGCCGCCGCCAGGATCATGAACAGCATGCCGGTGGTGCCAACCGAATCGCGTGCCGCGTCGTACAGGTCGGCAAGGCTGAGCCTCCCATAGGCGAAGCGCGCGATCAGGATCGCAGCGATGGCGCCGACGGCGGCCGCCTCGGTCGCGGTGAACACGCCGGCATACATGCCGCCCAGCACGATGGGGGGCAGCAGCAGCGCCCAAAAGCCGCGTTTCAGGCTCGGCCAGACCTCGGACCAGCTGGCTCGCGGCGGACGCTCGGTCTGCCGGGTCAGCAGGCTGTGCAGCACGCAATAGAGCGAGAACAGCAGCGCCATCAGTGCGCCGGGAATGATGCCGGCGACGAACAGCGCGCCGATGGAGGTATCAGAGACGACGCCATAGAGCACCATCGGCCCCGATGGCGGGATCAGGATGCCCAGCGTGCCGCCGGCGGCCAGCACGCCATAGGCAGCATGCGGCTTGTAGCCATAGCGCAGCATCTGCGGGATCGCCGCCGTGCCGATGGTCAGCGCGGTGGCGACGGAGGAACCGCTGATCGCGGCGAAGATGGTGCAGGCCATCACGGTGGCGACGCCCAGCCCGCCCGGCCAGTGCCGCACCAGCGTATGCGCCAGCGCGTAGAGATCGTCCACCACGCGAGCCTTGATCATCACATGCGCCATGAAGGCGAACAGCGGGATCGCCACCAGTAGATAGTTCGACAGCTTGGCGAACACCTCGTCCGCCAGCCCGGCCACCCGGCCCTCGACAGCCAGCAACAGGCCGATGGACGCCAGCGACATGCCGGCGAACAGGGGGATGCCGGTCAGCAGCACTGCCAGCAGGCCGATCAGAATCCAGGCCAGCGTCATGATTTATGCCCACCCGTCTCGCGGGGAGCCTCAAGTCCCGTCAGCAAGCGCAGCAGCCGGTTCAGCGCGGCCAGGCCCAGCAGAGCGAAGCCCAGCGGCAGGGTGGCCTGCGGCAGCCACATCGGCATCGCCAGATAGCCGGTCGAGCGGATGCCCATATCGGCGGAAAAGGCCGTCATGTCCCAGCCGGAGACGATCAGCACGCCGGCCACCACGATCACCGACACCATGCCCGCGACATCCACCCAGTAGCGGACGCGTGCACCCAGCCGCTCCACCAGCAGGTCGATGGAAATATGCTCACCCCGGCGCAGCACCTCGGCAATCGCCAGCATGACCACCAGCACGATGAGGTAGCTGGCCAGCTCGTCGCTCCAGACCTGCGGCTGGTTGAACAGATAGCGCATGGCGACGCCGTAGCCGACGATGCCGGTGATCGCCAGCATCAGCAGCGCCGCCAGCGCCGTGGCCAGCGCGGACAGCACGCCGACCACGCGCTCCAGCAGGACAAGGATGGATTTCATTAAGAAAAACCTCGCATTCCGGCACGGCCCCGCACTCGCATCGGGCGGGGCCGTCCGGTGACGCTCAGAGCTTGTTGACGAGGTCGATCAGCTTGCCGGCATCTGGAGATGACGCCTTGAACGCCTCCATGACCGGCGGCTGCATGGTGGCGGTGAAGGTCTTCACCTCCTCGGCCGACTGGATATGCAGCTTCATGCCCTTTTCCTTCAGCGCGGCGATAGAATCCTCTGCGGTCTTCTCGGTCACGCCGATGGAATCCTGCTCCGCCTGGGCCGAGGCTTCCAGCACCGCCTTCTGCAGGTCAGGCGACAGGCCGTCGAACCATTTCGGGTTCACATAGATGTGGAAATAGACGGTGAAGAACGGCGCCACCGTGCCGAATTCCTGCACCTCGAAATATTTCCGGCTATAGGCCGCCGACACGTCGGTCAGGCCGGCGTCGATTACCTTGGTCTGCAGCGCCTGATAGACCTCGGAACCCGGCATCGAGGCGGGCGCCGCACCCGCCGCCACCAGGCCGGCATCGACCAGCTTGTTCAGGCCGCGGATCTTCACCCCCTTGAAATCGTCCAGCTTCACCAGCGGCTTGCCTGAGGAGGTGAAGATCGACTGCCGCGTGGTGTAGAGCCAGGCGACGTTGCGCACGCCCTTCTCCATCAGCTTGCCTTCCAGCAGCTTCGCCGCCTCGGAGCCGGGGAACTTCTTGATCCGCGCCAGATCGGTCATGAAGTAGGGGATGGTCACGACGTTCATTTCCGGGATCGTGTTGCCCCACTGGAAATTCACCGCCATCGCCGCCTCGACCTGGCCGCGCGCGACCGCCGGATGGTTCTGGTCCGGCTTGAAGGCCTGGGCCGAGCCCAGCACCTCGACATCGATCTTGCCGCCCGAGCGCTTCTCGATATCGGCCGCCCAGCTTTCGACCAGCTTGGCAATATGGTGCGCCGGCGGCAGCTGATGGCTGACGCGCATTTTCTCCTGCGCCATGGCCTGGCCAACTATGGGGCCGGCCAGGGCGATGCCGCCGGCCAGCAGGGCCAGCGCCGCGTAACGGGTGATCTTCATGATGGGAGTCCCTCCTTTGTTGTCGTGACGCTTATTCCGCCGCCCGGTTCTTGCCGCCGGCGGCCTTGCGCCGGGCCAGCAGGTCGCGGGCGGAATCCTGATAGCCGGCCTCCGTGCGGCGCAGATCGCCGAGGCCAACCAGTTCGTTGAAAGTCTCGAAGCTGTACATCCGGTCATACAGCGCGGTCGCCACACTGGTCTTGCGGATTTCGCCCAGCACCGCCTCCAGCGCGTGGGCTACCGCATAGGTCGCCGCCGTCGGGAAGGCGACCGTGGCATAGCCGATTTCCTGCAGCAGCCCGGCCTCCAGCACCGGCGACAGCCCGCCATCCAGATTGTTGGCGAGGCACGGCCCGTCGATCTCCGCGCAGATGCGGCGCATCTGGTCCTGGTTCTCCGGCGCCTCGACGAACAGCAGATCGGCGCCGGCCTCACGCGCTGCCTGGGCGCGCTCGATGGCCTCGTCGATGCCATGCACGGCCAGCGCATCGGTGCGCGCCATGATGACGAGGTCCGGGTCGGTGCGCGCATCCAGCGCCGCCTTCAGCTTGCCGAGGAACTCTTCCAGCGGCACCACATCCTTGCCGGCCATGTGGCCGCAGCGCTTCGGGAACACCTGATCCTCGATGAACAGGCCGGCGACACCGGCACGCTCATAGGCCTTCACCGTGCGGCCGGTATTGGTGACATTGCCATAGCCGGTATCGGCATCGGCGAAGACCGGCAGATCGGTCGAATCGCAGAGGCGGGCGTAGTAATCCGCCATCTCGGTCGCGGTCAGCTGCGAAGTGTCCGGGCGGCCGAGCAGCGTTGCGGTAGCACTATAGCCGCCGCTGGTGATCGCCTCGAAGCCCAGCTTCTCCGCGATGCGCGCGCCCAGCGCGTCATGGACACCGGGCAAAAGCAGCAATTCCGGCGCCTCGATCAGGCGGCGAAACCGGGTGGTGCGGCGCATGGCCTCCTCCAGCATGTCGAGCAAAAAGCCTAGGTAGCGCCGAAGCCGGCAGCTGCGCAATAGGGCTTTACCACCAGCCGGCGGGGCGTTTTGTCATTGGCGATGACAAATCCTCGCGCTAATGCTTTTGGAATCATCCGAAGCCCCATCCGAATCCAAGGGAAAACGCCATGAACGATCTCGCCTCCAACCAGCCCCGGATCGATGCCGAGGAAATCCTGGAAGGCATCCGCCGCTGGGTCGAAATCGAAAGCCCGTCGCACGATGCCGCCGCGGTGAACCGCATGGCCGACCAGGTCGAGGCCGACATGCGCGCCATCGGCGCCACCATCGAGCGCACGCCGGGCCGCGATGGCTGGGCCGATATCCTGACCGCCCGCACGCCCTGGGGCGGCGATGGCCCCGGCATCCTGGTGCTGAGCCATATCGACACCGTGCATCCGATGGGCTTCATCAAGGATGTGCTGCCCTTCAAGCAGGACGGCGACAAGGTGTTCGGCCCCGGCATCTACGACATGAAGGGCGGCGCCTATCTCGCCTATTACGCCTATCGCCATCTGGTGCGCAGCGGCAAGCAGACCAAGCTGCCGATCACCTTCATGTTCGTCCCGGAAGAGGAGGTCGGCAGCCCGACCTCGCAGAAGATGATCGAGCAGATGGCGCTGAAGAACAAATATGTGCTGGTCACCGAACCGGCCCGCGATGGCGGCAAGATCGTCACCTCGCGCAAGGGCGTGCTGCATTTCGACGTGAAATGCGAAGGCCGCCCCGCCCATGCCGGCGCGCAGCACCAGGACGGCCGCAGCGCCATCCGCGAGATGGCGAAGCAGATCATCCGCTTCGAGGAACTGACCAATTACGAGACCGGCGTGACCTGCAATGTCGGGCTGGTCAGCGGCGGCACCGGCGTGAATGTGGTGCCGCAATTCTGCACCGCCGAGGTGGACATGCGCGTGCCGACGCCGGAGCTGGCCGAGGAGATGACGAAGAAGATTCTCGGCTTCACCGCCTTCGACCCCGATGTGAAGGTGACCATCACCGGCGGCATCAACCGCCCGCCCTATGTGAAGGATGAGGGCATCACGAAGCTGTTCGACCACGCCAAGGCGCTGGCCGCCGAGATCGGCTTCGAGCTCGAGGATGTGAAGATCACCGGCGGTGGCAGCGACGGCAATTTCACCGCCGCCGTCGGCGTGCCGACGCTGGACGGGCTAGGCGTCGACGGGCGTGGCGCGCACACCGATTATGAGCAGGCCTATTATTCCTCCTTCGAGCCGCGCGCCAAGCTGATGCTGCGGCTGTTCGAAACCCTGGAGTAACGGAGCAGGCATGTCGGACGGGGAACGCTGGGGCCGCTACTACGACGCAGTGGCAGCCAAGCCGCCCCGCCCGACCTTGCTGCACGCCCTCGACCGCTTCGCGGCGGAGGGCATACCCGCGAACGGCAAGCCGCCGCCCCTGGCCCTCGATCTCGGCTGCGGCGACGGGCGCGACACGGTGGAGCTTCTACGCTGCGGCTGGAAGGTGCTGGCGATCGATGCGACGCCGAAAGCCATCGACCGGCTGCTGGCCAGGCACGACCTGCCCAAAAGCGCGCTGCTGGAAGCGCGCGTCGAACAGTTCGAGGATTTCCAGCCGCCGGCCTGTGATCTGGTGAATGCCAGCTTCTCCCTGCCCCTGTGTTCGCCGGAGGATTTCCCCGCCCTCTGGGGGCGGCTCACTGCGGCAATTCGTCCCGGCGGCCGGTTCGCCGGACAGCTCTATGGCCCGCAGGACGATTGGGCCGGACGCGGCATCACCATCCATGACCGCGCCGCCATCGAGAGACTGTGCGCCGGATTCCGGGTCGAAAAACTGGATGAGACCGTCGAAGACGGCACCACCGCGCTGGGCAAATCCAAGCGCTGGCATATCTTTCATCTGGTGCTGGTAAAATTGCCCGCTTGCACTTTTAATTAAAAATTTATCATTCTTTGTTTATCTAACGACCGGCCCGCAAAGCGTGGCCTTCGGAAAACGTTGCAGAATGTGGTGTCGGTTTGTCGGAAAAGATTGATTTCAGCCAGATCCGGTTCCTGATCGTGGATCCGAACCCGCTGTCCACAGAATTGCTGTACGACATATTGCGGATGCTGGGCGCCATCGCCATCCGCAAGGTTACCGACAGCAACAAGGCGCTGGCCGTCATCAAGGCCGGCGAGGTGGATGTGATGATCACCGAATGGATCGTGGAGCCGCTGTCCGGCATCGAGCTGATCGACACGGTACGCAACACCATGCATTCGCCGAACCGCATGCTGCCGATCATCATGCTGACCGCAAATTCCGAGCCGGAATATGTGATCGAGGCCCGCGACCGGGGCGTCACCGAATTCCTCGCCAAGCCGTTTACCGTGGACTCGCTCTATCGCCGGCTGGTGTCGGTGATCGCGCGGCCGCGCTCCTTCGTGAATGCCGGCACCTATTTCGGGCCGGACCGTCGGCGTCGGCAGGTGCCGCATGGCGGCCGGAACCGGCGCGCCGACTAGCTACCGCAATTCATCCCCCAGACCAGCACACAAGGTCCCGACGATATGGCGAAGGCCCAGATCATTCCGCCCTCGATGGATCTCCGCCGCCGCGCGGTGAACAGCAAGAAAGGGTTCTCGATCAATCCGCAGCCCGACGAGCTGAAGAAGATCGAGAAGGCCGTCCACCAGTCGAGCGACAAATTCATCGCCAGCGTCGCCGCCGCCTTGCGTTCCTTGCGGGAAGCGCTGGCCAGCGCCGAGACAGACCCCGCGCGATGGGAGGCCCTGATGGTCGAAATCCGGCGGCACGCCTTCGACATCAAGGGGCTGGGCGGTACCTTCGACTATCCGCTGCTGACCGAAATCGCCCGCTCGCTGCATGCCGTGGCCGGACGCATGGGCGACGCCAATCCGAAGCAGATGGCGATCATCCGCTGCCATATCGATGCGCTGTACGTCGTGCTGGCGGAGCGTATCCAGGGCAGCGGCGGCAAGGTTGAGCAGGAGTTGCTGGAGGCCTTCCGCCTCGCCGTCGCCAAGAACTGGTGAACCGGCGCGCCGACGCCGGAGGGGACCAGCCGGAGGAAGCGCTTGCACGCGCCGCGATTCAAATCGACAATGGCCGGCAAACAGAAGCGGCAGCCGTGACCGCCATTCGTTTCTTCACGGCGCGCTATTTTACGGCATGTCCCAGCAGGACGGCGCAGGAGAGACGATGACATCCGATAACAGCCAGACCGGAAGCAGTCAGGCCCAAGACAGCCAGGCCAGAAGCGGCCAGGATCGTCAGGCCCTGGGCATACTGGCAGAGACCGTCAGCGTGACGCTGGGCATGTCGAACATCGTCACCCGCGAAGTCCGCCGCGCCTATGAAAGCGGACGGACCGTCGACCTGTTCACCGCCAAGGCCGCCTTCAACGCCCTGCCCGGCTGGCAGCGCCAGCAGATCGGCGATGCCGCGGAGGAACGTGCCTGGCACTTCCAGCGCGTTGCCCGCGCCAGCCACCGCGACTGGCGCGAACTGGCCGACCGCGAGAAGACGATCATCTTTCCGCGCCTGCCGAATGGCATCCGGCCCCGGGAATCGGCGACCGCCCGGCCAACCGCTGCGCCAGCCGTGCCGCCAGCCAGCAACCAGACGACCTCCTTCAAGTCGGTCGGTCCGCAGACCCCGCTGAAGGCCGCGCCGAAACCTCCCACGTCTGGAATGCCGCCCCGCCGGCCGGCCTGATTGAACTCAACCGCAGCCGGCGAGCTTCCTCGGCTTGAAATAATGCGCGCCGACCTTCGCTTTTTTACAGACCGGGAGTGGCGAAAACTGGCGCCTTCCACGACTGATAATGCGTCTATTCGAAACTGATTTTTATTATCTTATCGGTTTGCTGCGATTCTTCATTTAGTACAGCAGAGCTGACCCTTTCAGATCATCCTTGCGAGTTTTTGTTTTTAAGTTCCTATTCTCGTTATACATTAAGCCGCATGGCGAACGGGCCAAAATGGCCTGGACTTTGCGGGTGATCGGCTTGCGCGCATGCCGATCCAAAGCATAGGGTGCCGGACAGGCACGCCGACCAATCGTCAGAATCGTCACAATAGACTTCATATTTGGTTGATTCGGCATCATCTCTATTGCATGAGGGTGCCGAAGAAGGGAATCAGAGTATGCGCATCCAGAGTCAGCCGTCCGACCCCAAGATCGTTCAGTACTTCGCGAAGGAGTTCGCGCGGTTCCTGAATCGCGTCCAGGGCGCCGGCAACGACATGCTGGGGTCCTTCCTGGTCGAACAGGAATGGGACCGCTACGCCGAGGATGCGAACGACCTGGTCCGGTCGCTGGAAATTGCCGGGTTCATGGTTACGCCGCGCGAGTTGACCGACCAGATGATCGCGCAGGCCGACCAGCAGCCGGGCGCCAACAAGCTGATGGGCCAGCGCGGCGCCGCGCTCTATATCAACGCCGTCATGGGCGCGATGGCGAATGCTTGGATCCAGAGCCGCGACACCGACCTGCTGGTCAACATCATCTCGATGGCGCTGGCCCGCGCTTCCGCCCCCACCGGCCGGAAGGACATGGTTGATTCTTCCTATCGCCGCTTTGCCAAGACGGCGGTCGAGATCATCACCGACCTGGAACGGACCGGCTATCACATCATGCCGGACGAGGCGACGCCCTTCATGGTGTCGGCCGGCGTTGCCGAAACCGCGGAGCGCAACACGACGGGAAGCGCCCGGACGATTGGCGCCGACCCGGAATATGTGAAGAAGCTCTATCACAATGTCGTGAACGCACGGCCCGACGACTGCCGGCCGCGCCCCAAGAAGTAGCCGCGTCCGGCATTGCGGACCGGCAGTACCGGTCAAGTAATCTTCAGATTTTCAGCTTTTGGGCTTGTAGGCCGATGCCAGGAACTGCACGGCGCTGCGATGGCGCGTGCTGGCTTCCGATGGCGCGGTCAGGGGCGTGCGGGTGGAACTCATGGCCGGTGCGCGCTTTCCGCTCAGCGCTTCGGCTACCGCTTCCAGTGCCGCCTTTTCGGTGATCGGCTGCGCCCGCCGCTTGCGCCCGGTGCGATAGCTCTCATCCGTGCCGGCCGCGCGCTGCACCGCCAGCAGCGACAGGCTCGGCAGCATCGGCCGCACCATCGCCAGCAGCAATGTCTCGTCCTCCATCGCCCAGCCATGCAGCAGCCTGGCGGCGAGGCTGGTATTGCCGCCCGCCTCCTTCAGCGCTTCCCGCGCCTTCTTCTTCAGATGTTCCCGGCTCATGCCCCTTCCGTCCCCTCGCATCCCCGCGTGGCTCAAAATTCAGGACATAACGATAGCACGATTTCCCCGTGCAAGAATCGCCCTAGATGAATGATGTGGTGCCGGTCTTGCGGCCTGTATGGCACGACCCCGATGGAGGTGCATGATGAGGCGTTTGTTCCCGTTTCTGTGCCTGCTGCTGCTTTTTGCCGGCAAGGTGCAGGCTGCCGACCTGCTGTCTTCCATCGTCGAGGTTCAGGCCCGTATCCCCGGCGACGCCAGGACGGCCGAGTCGCTCGGCAGCGCACGCACCGGCAGCGGTATTGTGATCGCCGAGGGACGCGCCGTGCTGACCGTCGGCTATGTCATTCTTGAAGCCGATGCGGTGACGCTGCGCACCGCCGATGGAAGGCAGGTGCCCGGCGAGATCATGGCCTATGATCACGAAACCGGCTTTGGCCTGGTACGGCCGATGCGCGATCTGGGCGTCCCGGCGCTGGAGCTGGGCGATTCCAGCCAGCTGAAGGAACGCGCCCGGGTGCGGATTGCCGGCCATGGCGGATCGGCAGCGGCGCAACCGGCCCTCGTCACCTCTCGCCGCACCTTCGCCGGTTACTGGGAATATCTGCTGGAAAACGCGATCTTCACCAGCCCGCCCTATGAGAATTTCGCCGGGGCTGCCCTGATCGACCAGGGCGGCAGGCTGGTCGGCGTTGGCTCACTGATCGTCGGCGATGCGGTGCCGGGGCTGGGCGTGCCGGGAAACATGTTCATCCCGGTCGAAGCGCTACTGCCAATCCTTGAGCCGCTGATGGAAACCGGCCGCTCGCCGCAGCCGCCGCGCCCCTGGCTCGGCCTGCAGCTCGACGAGGAGCGCGGCCGGCTGTTCGTGCGCCGCGTATCGCCTGACAGCCCCGCCGATCTGGCCGGGCTGAAGCGCAACGATCTGGTTCTGGGTATCGGCGGCACGCCGACCGCGACACTGGCCGATTTCTACCGGGCGCTATGGCGGGTCGGCGAGCCTGGCAGCATCGCCACGATACAGGTCCTGGACGGGCTGACGGCCCGGCCGGTCGAGGTCCGAACCGGCAACCGCTATCGCTATCTGAAGCTGAACCGGACCTACTAGACCGGCATATAGCGCGCGCGGGCGCCGCGTTCGATGGCGGCGGCGACCAGCCGGTCCACATGCAGCTTGTGGCGCAGCATTTCCAGCAGCCGCAGCTCTTCCTGACTCGCCTTGCCATCGCTGGCGGCGACGTCGCAGGCAACCGCATAGGCGGTCTCGCGCAGCTTCTCCGGCAGCGACTTATGGATCAGGTCCATCGCGGCGTCGAGGCCGTTCTCCGCCTGCAGCATGTCGGCGCAGCTGCTGGCGATGGAGGGCAGGTTGTCCACCTCGAACTCGCTGAACACGGGCAGGTGGGTGACGATATCGCCGATGGTCTTGAATTCGGCGTCGGTCATGTCGCTGTCGCTGGCGGACACCAGGACCATGACGTAGATCAGCGCGACCTGGGGAGAAATCATATCCGTCCTTTTCGCTTCGGGCATGCGGTGCCAACGGTTGTAGGATGTAACACGGGATCATGGCGCAAGCTAGGCAGTGCAGCGACGAGAGACGGGCATGCGGGCGGGAGGTCTTCACAGCATATTCAGCGGGACAGGGCGTATCCCGCGCCTGGCCTCGGGCATTCTCGATACGCTGCTCCCGCCGCTCTGCCTGTCCTGCCGCGTGCCGGTGGACCGCCATGGCGCGCTGTGCGCCGATTGCTGGAAGCAGGTTGATTTTCTGGGACCGCCGCACTGCGCCTGTTGCGGTCTGCCCTTCAGCTTCGAAATGCCGGAAGGCAGCCTGTGCGCTGCCTGTATCGCCAGCCCGCCGCCCTACCGGCGGATGCGCGCCGCGACCCGTTACAGTGCTATCAGCCGGCGCCTCATCCTGGGCTACAAGCATGGCGACCAGCTGCACATGACGCCGGCGCTGGCCGGCTGGCTTGAGCGTGCCGGGGCGGAACTGCTGGACGATGCCGACCTGATCGTGCCGGTGCCGCTGCACCGCTGGCGGCTTCTCGGCCGGCGCTACAATCAGGCCGCCCTGCTGGCGCTGGCGCTCGGACAGAGGCGGGGCATTCCGGTCGCCACCGATGTGCTGATACGCCGCCGCCGCACCCGCAGCCAGGGCGGACTGCGCCGGCGCCAGCGGCTGACCAACCTGGCCGGCGCGATTGCCGTGTCCGCGCTGCAGCGCGCCCAGCTGGCCGGGCAGCGCGTCCTGCTGATCGACGATGTGGTGACAACGGGGGCGACGGTGGAAGCCTGCACCCGTGCGCTGCTGGCCGCCGGCGCAGCACAGGTATCCGTGCTGGCGCTGGCCCGAGTCTTCACGGCGGAGAATTAAGGCCCATCTGTTATAGAAATTCCTGCCAAGCCAGAGGGTGCGGCGCTATGCTGCCGCTGCCCGCAAAGAGGACCGACATGGCCAAGATCGTTATCTACAGCACGCTGATGTGCCCCTACTGTCACGCCGCCAAGCAATTGCTGAAGCAGAAGGGCGCCGATTTCGAGGAGATCGACGTCACCTTCAACAGCGGCAAGCGGGCGGAGATGCGCGAAAAGGCGGGCGGCCGAAACTCCGTCCCGCAGATTTTCATCGACGACACCCATGTCGGCGGCTGCGACGATCTGCACGATCTCGACCGCGCCGGCAAGCTGGACCCGATGCTGCAAGGCGCCGCCTGAGGGCATAAGCCAAGGAGACCGTCATGACTGCCAAGTTCAAGGTCGCGCTGATCCAGACCAATTCCGAGCGCGAGTTCCAGCCGAACATCGACTTCGTGAACGCGCAGGCCCGCGCGGCGAAGAAGGACGGTGCGGAGTTCATCCTGACCCCGGAAATCGCCGCCATGTTCGAGCCGAAGCGCGAGCAGTCGCTGGCGAAGGCTCAAGCTGAGGAAACGCACCCTGCGCTGGCGGCCTGGCGCGATCTGGCGCGCGAGCTGGGCGTATGGTTCCTGGCCGGGTCGCTGTCGGTGAAGCTCAGCGACACCATGCTGGCCAACCGGTCGATCCTGATCGATCCGAAGGGCGGTATCCAGGCGCGCTACGACAAGATTCACATGTTCGACGTGAATGTGAAGGACGGCCAGACCTACCGCGAATCAGCAACCTACCGGCCGGGCGAGAAGGCGGTCGTCACCGACCTGCCCTGGGGTCGGCTGGGCATGACGATCTGCTACGATCTGCGCTTTGCCTATCTCTATCGGGCATTGGCCAAGGCCGCGGCAGACTTCATTACCATCCCCGCCGCCTTCACCAAGGTCACCGGCGAGGCGCACTGGCATGTGCTGCAGCGCGCCCGCGCCATCGAGACCGGCTGTTTTGTCTTTGCCCCCGCCCAGACCGGCGAGCATGCCGAAGGGCGCAAGACCTATGGCCATTCGCTGGTGGTCGCCCCCTGGGGCGAGGTGCTGGCCGATGCCGGGACGGAGCCGGGCTTTGTCACCGCCGAGATCGATACGGCGCTGATCGCCGAGGCCCGCCGCATGGTGCCGTCGCTGACCCATGACCGTGAATTCGCGGTGGACGCGCCAGAGCCGCTGCGCGCCGCCGGGGAATAACGGAACAGTTCAGGGCCAGGGCCGCTCCACGACGGCCATTCCGGAATTCTTGAAATACTGCTCGAAATCGGTGAAGGGGCCAGCAAGCTGGTGCACCAGCCGGGCCAGATCGTGCTGCCGGCGCGGGATGGCCTGCGGCGGCTCACCCCAGGCCACCGGCATCGGCAGGATGCAGCGCTGCCGGTCAACCTTCAGCAGTGTCTCGGTGTGGATCAGTTGCCCTTCATACAGGCAGTGCAGCAGCACCGTCCTGGCGTTTTCCTCGGCATAGGGCATGCCTGCCGGCAGCGGGTACTGCGCCATCTCGACCAGGCCGAACAAAAGGGTCAGCCGCACGTCCGGGCGATAGCTGAACCCGACCATCGGCTCGTCGATCACCTGCCGGATCAGCTGCTCCTTATCGTCCAGCATCGGCGTGAACCGGTGCCGCAGGGTCGGCCGCTCGATCATCAGCCAGTCTTTTGGCTGGCTACCGGCGACAATTTCCATATAGCGTTCGAGGCGCATTTCCTGCTCCGCCATGCGATCGTCCGACGAGTTTCGTGTCAGGAAGCGAGGCTCTTCGTGGGGTCGATATGCGGCCATTCAGGCAGCTTCTCGCCGGTGGCCTGTTCCAGCGTCTGCCGGCTATTCTCGATGATCAGACGCGCCTTGCCATAGATTTTCTGGTCGGCCTTGATCGCCGCCACCACTGAAGGCTGCGAGACAAGGCGATAGAGTTCCTGCAAATCCTCGGACAGATCGGCGGCAAAGGAAATCAGCCGGGCATTGCCGGCACGGTCTTCATGCTTGCCGCTCCAGTACATCTGGCCGACCTGTCCCGGTGCGCCGCCGCGCGGGTAGGACCAGAGTTCGCCGTTCGACTTCATGCGCCACGGACCGGGTGTGTACCGCATCGCCCCACCTTTCCCCATTCTTGAGCTTTATTACGGTCACTTTATCGGACGGGCGGGAGACTGCCTAGCACCGCGTGGACATCGCGACAGGCTACCAGGGCCTGGGCGCTGGGGCGGCACGCCGGAACGGCATCCGTGCGAGGCTGACGAGCGCTTCCGCCAGCAGCACGCCCAGGAACAGGCCGGCCAGGCCATAGGCCAGCGCCGGCAGGGACAGTGGCAGGCGGGGCGTGTAGCCGGCCAGTGTGCTGTCCGCAACATCGGCGATGGCAGCATTGCTGCCGGCCACTGCCGGCAAAACCAGCAGCGGACGTAGCAGTGGCGACGCCTCAACGAGACGGCGGTGTGCGCCCTCGAGTGCCGCCAGCCGCTGCGCGCTGCGGCGGATACCCTCGGCATTGGCGGGTTCGCGCTCGGTCAGGTGCAGCAGCACGGCACGGGCATCGGCGGTTTCCGGCAGGCTGTAGAAGCGGCGCGCGACATCGATGCGCCCGGCAATGTCGGTGCGCTGTTCCTGCGCACGCTGCTCCAGCGCCGCCATGTAATGCTCGGCGAAGCCGGGCGCCTGCGCGGCGAGTGCGAGCGCCAGAATCCCGGCCGCCAGTGTCAGCGACTGACCGAGCCACCGTCCGAGGAAGCGCATCGGCCTTCTCCCTTGCTTGCAGACCATCCCTAATTAAGAGGGGCATCATTGATGCCCGCAGCGCGGCGGCTTGGCAATGGTGCCCACCAACAGGCCTTCACCCCAGGCCGTCACGATGGATATGGCGGGCAAACAGGCGATGAGGCATAAAGGCGCTTTCCCGCCTGCGGAAAGCCGGCGGAAGCAGGAGTGGAGGAAACCCATGCTGAAGAAGACTGCCGCTGCGATGGCCCTGTCGCTTGGTCTTGCCCTTGGCGCCGGCGCCCTGTCGTCCGACGCCGCCGCGCAGACCCGCGTGACCCTGAAATCCGCCAAGGCGGGCACATCCTACTATGTGATGATGGTGCAGCTCGGCGAGATGATGAAGGCGCAGAGCGGCGGCAAGATCCAGGCGACCGTCGAGGAAAGCCAGGGGTCAGTGCAGAATGTAAAGGAATCCGCCCGCCGCCCGGGCAATTTCCTGTTCACCACCCCGCCCAGCCTGCTGGCCAGCGCGCGCGACGGCAAGAAGCCGTTCGAGGGCGAGACCGGCTATGACCGCGTGCGCACCCTGTTCGTCATGCCGTTCGTGACCATCCATTTCGCCGTCCAACAGGACAGCGGCATCACCGACGTGATGCAGCTGGAAGGCAAGAAATTCATCGCCGGCGGCAAGGGCACCTTCTGCGAGGGCCGCACCCGCCGCATCTTCGAGTTGCTGGGCCTGGAGGGTAAGGTCGAGGCGGTGGATGTCGAGCTGAGCGCCGCCTCCAACGCGATGCGCAACGACAAGGTGGCCGGCTTCGCCACCTGCTCCTCGCACCCGACGCCGCAGCTGGTCGAGCTGGCGACCACCAACCCGCTGACCGTGCTGTCCTTCACCGACGCCCAGCGCGAGGCGATCCTGAAGGCCGACCCGATGTCCGGCCCGCTGACCATCGCGGCTGGCACCTACAAGGGCCAGGACAAGCCGGTGAATACGGTCGGCGTGCCGGTCGGCGCCTTCACCACCACCGACATGGATGACGAGACGGCCTATTTCATCACCAAGAATTTCTGGCAGCAGCGCGACGCGCTGGCCAAGGAAAACCCCTGGTGGGCCGGCGTCAGTCCGGAGATGGTGAACCAGCTGGGCACCAAGCTGCATCCCGGCGCGCTGAAATTTTACAAGGAAGCCGGCGTGAAGCTCGACGCCAGCCTGATGTAATCACCGTTATCCCGCACCCCGCCCCCCGGCATGGCCTGCGGGCATGACCGGCCGGGCGGGGTGTTTCTTTTTCATATCCAGACAAAGACCAGCAGCGACGATGCGTATTTCCTGGAAGGACGGCATGGTGCTTGCCGTGGCGGCCCTGTCCGTCGGCTTTCACCTCTACCTCATCTTTTCCGGCCTGATGCCGAATCTGGTGACGCGGCCGCTGCATCTGATGCTGGCGATTCCGTTCATCTTCTTCTTCGGCGTGCAGGGCGGACCGGTCGGCCGGGGTATCGCCTACGCGACCGGCGCCATCGGCCTTGCCGCCGGCCTTTATATCGTCGCCAACCGTGAGCCCCTGGCCGACCAGTACGGCGCTCTCAGCGGCTGGTTGCAGCACGGCGTCGCCATCGTGCTGATCCTGCTGGCGCTGGAGATGGCGCGCCGCACCATCAAGGCCGTGCTGCCGGCCATCGCTGTCCTCGTGCTGGCCTACGGGCTGCTGGGCAAGTACATCCCCGGCACCTTCGGCCATGACGGCATCCCGCTGGACTATTTCCTCGGCACTCTGGTCATCGCCGAGGGCGGGCTGTGGGGTGACCTGACCGGTATCTCGGCGGAGATCATCGCCCCCTTCATCATCCTGGGCTGCTTCATCTCGGCCGGCGAGGCGGGCACCGGCTTCATGTCCTTCGCCACCCAGTTTGCCGGGCGCATGCGCGCAGGCGCTGCAAAAGTCTCCATCGTCGCCTCGGCGCTGTACGGCACGATCTCCGGCTCGGCCTCGGCCAACACCGCCTCCACTGGCACGGTCACCATTCCGGCGATGAAGAAGCTGGGCTACCCGCCCAGCTTTGCCGCCGCGGTCGAGGCCGTCGCCTCCACCGGCGGGCAGATCATGCCGCCGCTGATGGGCGCCGGCGTGTTCGTGATGGCGGAGCTGCTGCGCACGCCCTACACGGACCTGATGATCCTGGCCAGCCTGCCGGCCTTCCTGTTCTTCCTGGCGGCCTGGGCGGGCGTGCATTTCTATGCCATCCGGCACGGGCTGACCGGCATGCGCGGCGAGGATCTGCCGGGCTGGGGCAAGGTGGCGCGCACCGTGCCCTTTTTCCTGCTGCCCTTCGGCCTGCTGGTCGTGTTGCTGCTGTTCACCCGCTATACCGCGCCCTATGCGGCGGCGATGGCGACGGCGCTGACGGTAGCGCTGCTGCTGATCGATTCGGAAGGCCGCGCCTCGGCAAGCCGCTGGGTTTCCCGCGTCGCCGAGGGCACGAAAGGCGCCGCCGAACAGATCGCCAGCATCGCCGCCATCCTGATCTGCGCCAGCCTGATCGTCGGCGTGTTCCACATGACCGGGCTGGGCGTGAAGATCACCTCCGTCATCCTCTCGCTGTCGGGCGGGGAGCTGTGGCCGGCGCTGCTGCTGACCGCGCTGGCCAGCCTTGTGCTGGGCATGGAGCTGCCGACCACGGCAGCTTACGTCATCTGCATCGCCGTGGCCGGTCCGGCGCTGGTGCAGCTGGGCCTGCCGGAACTCTACGCCCACATGTTCGTGTTCTGGTACGCGCTTCTGTGCACCATCACGCCGCCGGTTTGCGGCAATGTGTTCATCGCCGCCGGCATTGCCAACACGCCGTGGCTGCCGGTCGCCGGCAACGCGCTACGGCTGGGCGTCGGGCTGTTCCTGGTGCCGCTGGGCTTCATCGCCAACCCGTCGCTGCTGCTGGTGCTGGAAAGCCCGGTGCTGGCCTTCCTGGCGATGGCGAAGGTTGGGCTGGGCATCTGGCTGCTGAGCTTCGTCGCCATCGATATGGGCCGCCGCCCGCTGCCAGCCCTCGGCGCGCTGGTGGGTGGTGTCGTGCTGCTGTTCTTCTTCGGAATCTGAGCCGGGATCAGCTGGCCAGCGCGGCGTTGCCGAAGCGCAGTTCCTTCTGCGCCTCCAGCTTGCCGACCAGCGTCCAGTCGCCGGCCTGCGGATAGTTGGTGGCCAGGAAGCGATAGGCCGACTTCACCAGAGTCTCGTTCGACTGGCTGGCCTGCACGATCAGATTCTCCCACTCCGTCACCAGCCCGTCCCAGCGCATCATGCCATTGTGCAGCTCATCGCGGGAATCGCGGATGAAGGCGACGTAGGGGCCATAGGCCATCAGCACCAGCAGGATTTCGCTGACCTGCGCGTAGAGGTTGGTGAAGACCCCCTCGAAATCGTCCATCGGTGCGCGGATCAGGGCGAGCGCCCGGTCGATATCCGGGCGGATGACCGGATCGCGGCTGTAGGCACGCCGCAGCTCCGTCAACCCGCGCTGCACCGAGCGGATCTTGTTGAAGCGGTCGCGCAGCGCCTCGATATAGGTGATCTCGCGGGCCAGGGCATCGATGCGCCGGATCACGGTCTTCTCGTCGCCGCCCCGCTTCAGCCCCAGTTTCTGGGCCAGCTTGCGGCAGCCATTGAGATATCGGGACTCGAAATCCGCTGCCCCTGTCAACCGCGCCATCTCCGCCAGATCGAAGACCAGCATTTCCTCGCCATCGCCATAGCTGGCGACCTGGATGCGGATGCGCTGCGTCGAGCGCCGGCGGTGCACCTCCTCCACGGTCCAGGACGCGCTGCCATCCAGCAGTTCGCGCGGGATCGAGTCTCCGGGGCGGATTTCCTTCACATAGCGCAGGCCCTGGGCCACCACCTCCAGCAGCTTTCCATCGTCGGATTCCGGATCGATGGCGAATTCCCGGCACAGGGTGGTGAAGGGCAGCGCCGCGTTCACCTCGCCGAAGGAGACGAAGAAAACCGGCTCGCGCTGTTCATGCGACAGGCCAAAATAGCCATCCAGCGACGCAAACACCTTGTGCGTAAAGATGAAATGCGTGGCACGGTCACCGGCGGCTGTTACCGCCTCTTGGGCATTTCGCCCCCCCGATATGTCATTCGGCATCCCGGCCTCTGCCCCCCCAGGCCCGCCGCGTCTGTTCTGGCGCGACGGCAAAAGAGTAGAATTTTCTAAAATTCAGTCTTTATTTTTGTCCATTCCCGCCATTTCACAAGCACTAAAATTGGTTAAGGCCCTGAAAAGAATAATAAATCTAACGAAATCAAACCAATTCCGGCAAAATCTTCACGTAACATGACACCGCGCCCGGGAAACCCGAGGCGGTTATCAATCGACAAAATGGGGAAGAAGAATGGTGCCGGTGGAGGGATTTGAACCCCCGGCCACCCGCTTACGAAGCGGATGCTCTACCGCTGAGCTACACCGGCGCCAAGGCGGCGGACATTAGCGGCATGACGCCGCTTCCGCAAGCCCTAGAAACGCCGTTCCAGACATCGGCTCAGGCATCGCCGGCACACGGGTTGCGCAAGCAGCCCCGGTAGGCTTTGCTGGGAACGACCCTTCAGCTGCCAGCACACCATCCATCACACCAAAGACTGGCCGAAAACGGGAGGATAAAGAGGTGCCGCTCTGGGCCCGTGCCCTGGCGACGACGATGCTGGTGCAGACCGTCGGCGCCTTCATCCTGTTTGCCGTGCCGGTGATCGGACCGGTGCTGACCGAGGCTGCCGGCCTGCCGGGGGAGAGCATCGGCTATCTCTCCTCGCTATCCGCGCTCGGCGTGTGCTGGCTGTTGTCCAACGGCGTGCCGATGCTGACGCATTATGGCCCGGTCCGCATGCTGCAGATCGGCCTTGCCCTTGGCGTGCTGGGCTTTGCCGCGATCTGCAGTGCCTGGTGGCCGCTGGCCGTTGTTGGGGCCGTGGTGATGGGCTTCGGCTATGCCACCAACAACCCGGCCAGCAGCGAGATCCTGGTGCGTACCGCGCCGGCGGCGAACCGCGTGCTGGTCTTCTCCCTGAAACAGGCGGGCGTGCCGCTGGGCGCCATGCTGACCGGGCTGATCGTCGCCCCGCTGGTCGGGCTGCACGGCCTGTTCGGCGTCACGTTGCTGATGCTGGCGCTCGGGACCGTGGCGCTGCTGCTGGCGCAGCCGGCCCGGCTGCTGCTCGACCCGCCAAGCGAACGGCTGCCCACGGCCTGGTTTCCGGCGCTGTTCTCCTGGCGGGTGATGCGCAATTCGGTCGCCACGCTGAAGCTGCATCCCGGCCTGCCGATGTTCACCGCGCTGGGCCTGTCCTTCGCCATCCTGCAGGCCTGCCTGACCGCCTTCCTGGTCACCTATCTGGTGACGCGGCACGGCTTCAGCCTGGCCGAGGGCGGACTGATCGCGGCGACCATGCAGGGCGCCAATCTGGTTGCCCGCATCACCCTGGGCTGGATTGCCGATCGCATCGGCAATGCCCAGCTGCAGCTCGCTATCCAGGGTTTCCTGGCCGCGGCCTCCTTGGCCGCACTGGCCCTGCACCAGCCGGTTTCCGGCGGCGCCCTCACCTATGCGCTGGTGGCGCTGGCCGGTTTCACCGGCACCAGCTGGAACGGCCTGCACATGGCGGAATCGGCACGGCTGTCGCCGCCCGGCCGCGTTGGTGAAGTAACGTCGGCGGTCAATCTATTCGGCTTTGTCGGCTCGGTCAGCGGGCCAATCCTGTTCGCCCTGCTGGTGCAGATGACCGACAGCTATGCCGTGGCCTTCCTGCTGGCCTCGGCACAGCTCGTCCTGGTCTGCTTGCTCGCCTTGCGCCGCTAGCGCGCGGCAGAAGAGCCTTCGCGCAGCTTGTAGGAAGCCGGCTTGGCATAGCTGGTGCCAACCTCGCTGCGCTCACTGGCGGTCACCATCACCGGCACATTGCGCAGCCGGACCAGCTTCCAATAGCCGAACAGGTTCACCGGCTTGATCTCGACCACCTCGATGGCGGCAAGCGACAGCAGCTCATTCAGGTCGAAATCCGGATGGAAGCCGATCTGCGAGGCGAAGGGCGACAGCGCCTTCTCGAACGCGCGCAGCGCCGGATTCTCCGACGAGAAATGGTTCACGATCAGGATGTCGCCGCCCGGCACGCAGACGCGCCGCATCTCGGCCAGCATCTGTGCCGGGTCCGGCACCACGGAGGCGACATACATGCCAACCACGGCGTCGAAACTGTTATCGGCATAGGACATGGACTGGGCGTCCATCTCCAGCAGCGCCTCGACATGCGTAAGGCCCAGCCGCGCTACACGCTGGCGGGCGCGTTCCAGCATGTCGCCGGAAATGTCGATGCCGTGAACATGCGCGTCAGACCGGTAATGGCCAAGCGACAGGCCGGTGCCCACGCCCACTTCCAGGATGCGCTGGCCGGGCCTGGTATTGACCTCCGCCACCACCTCTTTGCGGCCCGGCTCGAACACTGCGCCGAACAGCCGATCATAGACGGCAGCGTAGCGGCGATAGGCCGATTTCACATGCGCCGCATCAACCAGTTTATTCATCTTTTTCCGTGACCTTGCGCGCCTTCCGGCGACGATTGCTACAAGTCGAACCCTGCCGGAATGGCTTCCCGCAAGTCCATGCGATAAACCTTAACGAACCGCGCGGCAAGTTGCACTCGGTTCGCGGCATTTTTTCGGCAAACCGGCCTTATGCTTTTTCCGTCTGTGTGGAGAGCGGCTCCAGCCGCCAGCCGCCCGCGCCTTCGCGTGCCAGCGTCCGGGCCAGCAGCGGCAGGCAGGCGGCCAGCGCTTCCTTCAGCCCGTAGGGCGGGTTCACGATCACCATGCCGGTGCCGTTCAGCCGCAGCTCCGTGCGTACCGGCCAGACCGTCAGTTCGGCGACCAGTGCCTCCTTCGGTTCCAGCGAGCGCACGAGATCGTGCAGCAGCCGCACATCGGCGCGCGCCTTGATCGGATACCACAGCAGATACTGGCCAGTGGCGAAGCGCCGCAGCCCCTCGCGCAGTGCCTTGCCCAGCCGCTCCATCTCGCCCTTTTCCTCGAACGGCGGATCGACCAGCACCAGCCCGCGCCGCTCCTTCGGCGGCAGGGTGGCGCGCAGCGCCTCGTAGCCGTCGCGGCATTCCACCTTCACCCGGCGGTCGCGGCCCAGCGCGTCCAGCAGCGCCGCGTTTTCCTCTGGATGCAGTTCGGCGAACAACGCCCGGTCACCCTCGCGCAGCATCGACTGCACCAGCAGCGGCGAGCCGGGATAGTGGCTGTCTGTCAGGTACGGCCGCACCGCCGCCAGATAATCGGCAAGGGCAGGCGGCAGCGGTTCAGGCAAAGAGAGCAGCCGGCCGATGCCTTCGCGGTATTCGCCGGTCTTCTCCGCCGCCTCGCCGCGCAAATCGTAGAGTCCGCGCCCGGCATGAGTATCCAGCGCATAGAACGGCTTGTCCTTGCGGCGCAGATGCTGAAGCACCTGGACGAGGACCAGATGCTTCAGCACATCGGCGAAATTGCCGGCATGGTAGGCGTGACGGTAGTTCAAGCCCTCATCACCCCAGCGCCCGGACCGGCTTGCCGCCCAGCCAGGCGGCGATGTCCTCCACCGTCTGGCTGTAGAAGGTGCGGTAATTATCCTCCGTCACATAGCCCAGATGCGGGGTCATCAGCAGGTTCGGCGCGCCGAACAGGACATGCCCCTTGGGCAGCGGTTCCTTGTCATAGACGTCAACGCCGGCACCGGCGATCCGGCCGCCCTTCAGCGCCGCGACCAATGCGTCCTGATCGACGATCTCCCCGCGCGAGGTGTTGATCAGGAAGGCGGACGGCTTCATCAGCGCCAGTTCATCGGCGCCAACCAGCCTGCGGCTGCGGTCGCTCAGCACCACATGCACCGACAGGAAGTCAGACTGGCGGAACAGTTCTTCCTTGCCGACATACTCCACGCCCTGTTCCGCGCATTTCTCCGGCGTCAGATTCTGGCTCCAGGCGATTACCTTCATGTCCAGCGCCAGCGCCGCTCGGGCCAGCCGGCTGCCCAGCCGGCCAAGGCCGAGGACGCCCAACGTGCGGTCCTTCAGGTCAATGCCGACGCTGCTCTGCCACAGCCCCTGTTCGGCCAGCCGGCGGCTCTCGGACGGGATATGGCGGGCCAGCGCCAGCATCATGCCCAGTGCCAGCTCGGCGGTCGGATGGCCATGCCCCTCGGTGCCGCAGACCATGACGCCATGCTCCTTCGCTGCCGCCAGGTCGACGGCTGCGTTGCGGGCACCGGTCGTCACCAGCAGCTTCAGCTTCGGCAGCTTCGCGAACAGCTCGCGCCGGAACGGTGTGCGCTCGCGCATGATGCAGATGATGTCGAACGGCGCCAAAGTCTCGGCGAGTTTGGGATCGTCCGCCATGTAGCGGTCGAACACGGTCACCTCGACACGGTCCTTCAGCGCCGACCAGTCGGCCATCTTCAGGGCGACCTGCTGGTAATCGTCCAGCACGGCGCAGCGATAGGTCATGGGGTTCCTCCGGGGAAATCGTTGTTTTCAGAATTGCGGCAACGATGGTGGGCGGCGCCCGGAAGATCAAGTGCCCGTGATAAGATCAAGCCTTCGTGAAACAGACGAATCCGACTTGTTTGCGCGCGGATAATTCTTACTTTTGCTGGGCGGGGTGACGCGGCGGATGTTTTCGTCCTATTCCGGCACCGGTTTGCTGTCCACAAGCGGAAGAGGCGCATGCGCAGAACAGGACTAAAGGCCCTTGCCGTGATCGGCGCCTTCCTGTCGCTGGCTCTTGTCTGCAGCCTGCCGGCACATGCCGCCGGGCCGGTCTCGACTGACCATGTCCGTGCCGAGCTGGTGGCCGGCGCCGAGGCCGTCCGCCCCGGCGAGACCATCCGTATCGGCATCCACAAGCAGATCATCCCGCACTGGCATACCTACTGGCAGAATCCGGGCGATTCCGGCCTTGCCACAACGGCCGACTGGACCCTGCCTGACGGCGCGAGTGCCAGCGGCATAATCTGGCCGGCACCCGACCGCATCGCCGTCGGGCCGCTGATGAATTACGGCTATGAGGGCGAGGTCACGCTGCTGACCGACATCGCGGTCCCGGCGGATGCGCCGATCGGCGGCAGCTTCCCGATCCGTGCCACGGTGGACTGGCTGGTCTGCGAGGAAATCTGCATTCCCGAGCAGGTCGCGCTGAGCCTCGACCTACCAGTCGTCGCCGCCGGC
>NZ_JAKUSO010000090.1:0-9213 GCF_022449305.1 Oceanibaculum sp.
GATCCGTATGACGCTGGAAAAGGCGCTGGCCTATGTTTCTGATGACGAGCAGGTCGAGGTGCCGCCGGAATCGATCCGGCTGCGCAAGCGCTATCTCGATATCCACGAGCGCAAGCGCCACGCCAAGATGGCGGCGGATGCCTGATCGCGTTACATCAGCTTGAATAAGAAAGCCCCCGGTTTCGGCCGGGGGCTTTTTTTGTCCGCGGGATGGCGGTCGCCTACTGCCGCTTGCCGCCCGTGGCCTGCAGCGCCACGCTGTCGCCGGTGATGACGAACAGCACGCTGCCGTCCTTGGCCTTGTAGGTCCATTGCTCGATGGGGCCGAGCTTGGCGATATCATCGGGACGGCCGAGCTTTGCCTCCAGCTCGGCCTTGGTCGAGACGCCCTCCGCCTTCTTCACGAGGTCGGCCTTGCTGGGATCGCCACAGGCGGCCAGCAGCAAGGCGAAGGCCAGTATCGCGAACCGCTTCATCGTGACTCTCCCTCTCGTTATTCGGAATTGCCGCCATTATAGGGCAGCACGGCGTTCAGGATCACGCCGACGATGGCGGCCAGCGCGGTGCCGGACAGCTGCGCGATGGTGCCGACATGCACCACGGCCCCGCCGATACCCAGCACCAGGATGATCGAGACGATGAACAGGTTGCGCTTGTCGCCCAGATCGACCTTGCCCTCGATCATGGTGCGCAGGCCCGACGCCGCGATGACGCCGAACAGCGCGATGGCGACGCCGCCGATCACCGGCACCGGGATCGACTGCAGCGCCACCCGGAAATCGCCCAGGAAGCCCAGCAGCACGGCGATCACCGCCGCACCGGCGATGACATAGACCGAGAAGACGCGGGTGATGGCCAGCACGCCGACATTCTCGCCATAGGTGGTATTCGGCGGCCCGCCCAGGATGGCGGCCAGCATGGTGGCCAGCCCGTCGCCGGCCAGCGAGCGGTGCAGGCCCGGATCCTCCAGCGTGTTGCGGCCGATCACCCGGCTGATGACGATCTGGTCGCCGATATGCTCGGCGATGGTCACGATGGCGACCGGCACCAGCAGCAGCACGATGGTGGCAAAATGCTGCCAGGGCAGGTCGTAGGTCACGAAGGGCACGGCAAAGGCCGGGAACTCCACAAAGCTGGCGGCGGCCAGCTTCGCCTGCATGCCCGCCTCACCCGACCAGGGCACCAGGCCGGCGAAGGCGGCAATCACATAGCCGCCCAGGATCGCCAGCAGGATCGGTACCACGGCGAAGATGCCGCGCATGACGACGGAGAAGGCAAGGGCAAGCACCAGCGTCGCGGCGGCGATCAGGAAATGCGTGCCGCTATAGGCGCTGGTGGCCGGGTCGTTGGAGGCCATGCTGACGGCGACCGGCGCAAGGCCAAGGCCGATCACCACGATCACCGGGCCGGTCACCACCGGCGGCAGCAGGCGCAGCAGCCAGCCAACGCCGAAGCCCTTGATGCACAGCGCCACCACCAGATAGACCGCACCCGCCAGGAAGGCGCCCAGCATGGCGCCGGTCGGGCCCAGCGGCTGGCCGTCCGGGCCGGGCAGGGCGGCCGCCGCCAGGATCGGCGCGATGAAGGCGAAGGAGGAGCCGAGATAGGCCGGGATGCGGCCCTTGGTGAGGGCAATGAATAGCAGCGTGCCGAGACCGCTGGTGACCAGCGCCACGGACGGGTTCAGCCCGGTCAGCAGCGGGACAAGCACCGTCGCGCCGAACATGGCGAACAGATGCTGCAGGCTGAGCAGGCCCCAGAGGGCCGCGCCCGGCTTTTCATGCACGTCGAGGACGGTGGCGGTGCTGTCGCTCATGGTCGGCCTTTCGGATGGCTGTCGTTCAAAGAGTTGACGTCGCCTTACGGCATCCCGGCGCGGTAGGCAAGTATCGTGATACGCATCCTTTTGCGCGTCTGTCCGTTATCCGCAGGAGCGGCTTGTCCGCCTGTCTGGGTCTTTTGTTTCTGAAATGTTACATTTTCTTTACAAGATTCGCCGGAAGGGCGTATGAGCAATCGGGAGCCGGCGAATGCAAACCGCCGCATCCCCTCCGCACAAGATTATGTCAGGCCATGCCGGCGACACAGGTCATCATCACGCTTCTGGGATTCATCGCACTGCTGCTGTGGGGCATCCACATGGTGCAGAGCGGTATCCTGCGCGCCTATGGCTCCGGCCTCAGGCGCAGCCTGAGCCGCGGCCTCGACAACCGGTTCAAGGCCTTTGCGGCAGGCTTCGCGGTAACGGCTATCCTGCAGAGCAGTACGGCGACCGGCCTTATGGCGTCTTCCTTCGCGGCGGGCCGGCTGGTCGATCTGGTGCCGGCGCTGGCGATCATGCTGGGGGCCAATGTCGGCACCACGGTCATCGTGCAGATCCTGTCCTTCGATATCGGGCTGCTGACGCCGATCCTGATTCTGGTCGGTGTGATCGCCTTCAAGCGGGGCGGACAGACGCGCACGCGTGACCTGGGCCGTGTCGCCATCGGCCTTGGCCTTGTGCTGCTGTCGCTGCATCTGCTGACCCAGACCGTGATGCCGCACGACATGTCGCCGCAGATGAAGGAGGTGCTGCACCTGCTGACCAGCGACCCCATCGTCACGATGCTGCTGGCGGCCATCTTCACCTGGGCGGCGCATGCCAGTGTGGCCACCGTGCTGCTGGTCATGTCGCTGGCAGCGGCCGGGTGGATCACGCCGGTGGCGGCGCTGGCCATGGTGCTGGGCGCCAATCTCGGCAGTGCGCTGAACCCCGTGCTGCAGGCGATGGGCGGTGACCGCGAGAGGCTGCGCGTGCCGGTCGGCAACCTTTTGAACCGTCTGGTCGGCTGCGCCATCGCGCTGCCGCTGCTGCCCTATGCTGTCGAATGGCTGGAAATCGTGAATGGCGGGCCGGCGCGTGTCGCGGCCAATTTCCACACCGCCTTCAACCTGGCGCTGGCGGTGCTGTTCATCCTGCCGCTGCCCCTGCTGGCGATGCTGATGAAGAAGTTGTTCCCGACGGCAGAACGCCCGCTCGATCCCGGCGCACCGCTGCATCTGGACCGGGAGGCCATCGAGAATCCGAGTGTGGCGCTGACCAACGCGGCGCGCGAGGCGCTGCGCATGGCCGACGCGGCGGAGCGCATGCTGCGCGGCTCGCAGACCGTGTTCGAGACCGGCGACCGCAAGCTGGTTTCCGAGATCAGCCGCATGGACGACACGCTGGACACGCTGCATGGCGCGATCAAGCGCTACCTGACCGATGTCAGCCGCGAGCAGCTGGACGAGGAGCAGAGCCAGCGCCTATCGGAGATTCTGGCCTTCACGATCAATCTCGAACATATCGGCGATATCGTGGACCGCAACCTGATGGATCTGGCGTCCAAGAAGATCAAGCGGCAGCTCAGCTTTTCCGAGGAGGGGCTCGCCGAAATCCGCCAGATGCACGCAAGGCTGCTGGAGCATCTGAAGCTGTCGATCTCGGTCTTCATGGCCAGCGACCTGCGCTCGGCCCGGCAGCTGGTGGCGGAGAAGGAGCAGTTCCGCGATCTGGAGAAGCTGGCGACAGAGCGACATTTCGAGCGTTTGCGCGAGGGGCGGTCGGAAAGCATCGAGACGACAGAGCTGCATCTCGACATCGTGCGCGACCTGAAGCGTATCGAATCGCACATTGCCGCCACGGCCTATCCGCTGCTGGAGCAGCTGGGCGCGCTGCGCCGCAGCCGCCTGACCGAGGCGAAGAGCTGATGCGTTCTATCGGCTGACAGCGGCGGAAACATCGTCATACACTCCTCCCAGAAAATTCAGGGAGAAGGAAAATCATGGCGGACCGGGAAGTCGCGATCATCGTCGGTGTGGGCAGCGGGCTGAGTGCCGCGCTGGCCCGGCTGTGCGCCAAAGAAGGCATGGCGGTCGCACTGGCAGCGCGCAATACCGACAAGCTGATCGGGCTGGTGCGCGAGACCGGAGCCATGGCGGTGGCCTGCGATGCCAGCCAGCCGGCCGATGTGGACCGGCTGTTCGCCACCGTGGCGGACACGCTGGGCGCGCCCTCGCTGGTGGTGTTCAACGCCAGCCGCCGGGTGCGTGGGCCGATCACCGAGCTTGACCCCGCAGAGGTGCGGGAATCGCTGATGACGACTGGCTATGCCGGGTTCCTGGTTGGCCGGGCGGCGGCGCGCGCCATGCTGCCTGATGGCAAGGCGATGGGGAACGGCAGCATCCTCTTTACCGGCGCCTCGGCCAGCGTGAAGGGCTATCCGCAATCCGCCCCCTTCGCGATGGGCAAGTTCGCGCTGCGCGGCCTCGCGCAGAGCATGGCGCGGGAGCTGGCGCCGAAGAACATCCATGTCGCGCATGTCGTGATCGATGGCGGCATACGCCAGGGCGGGGACGATCCGCGTGGCCCGCAGCGCGGTGTGGACGGGCTGCTGGAGCCGGACGCCCTGGCGCGGGCCTATCTCGACCTGCACCGACAGCATCGCAGCGCCTGGAGCTGGGAGCTGGAGCTGCGACCCTGGGTGGAGAGTTTCTGACTCCTACCGGAGCAGGTCGTTATGATAGAAGAATCCGCCCGCGACACTGGCCAGTTGCTCTTCGGTTAGCTCTTCGTTTTCGTCGCGGGGCCCGATCTCACCGCGCTGGCGGGCGAGCAAAGCTTCCAGAGCGTCCAGCGTTACCATGTATTCCGCCGCCCTGGCGAAGGTGACGGCGGCATGTTTCCTTTCCTCGCCGGATAGCCCGTCCAGGTGCTGCCTCAAGGAGAGCCGGAATTCGCTGTCCTGCCCGATTCTGTCGAGAAATGCCTGGGCCTGTTCCGTCATGCCGTCCTCCACTGGATGCCCTGTCCTTACCCAAGACTGGCATATCAGGCCGGCCGCCGATGTCCATTCCGTGCCGGTTCGGTTGCCATTTCGTCCAGCTGGACTTGAAACCGTACACCTCGATCCTTTGTTGAATGGGGTGCAAAAACGGAGATTGAACATGCTGAAGAAGACCATCGTCGCCCTTCCCTTCGCCCTGACGTTTATTGCCGGGACAGCCGAAGCGCGGGACATGCAGCCGCCTGCCGATGCGATGCCCTTGTCGCAGATCGTTGCCAAGATCGAGCAGCGGCCGGATTTCCGCTACATCGACGATCTGGAATGGGACGATGACGGCTATTACGAGATCGAGTACCGCACGAAGGACGGCGGCGAGGTCAGGCTGAAGCTCGACCCGAAGACCGGGGAAACCCGCCGCTAGAGGCTCAGTCGCACCAGCCCTTGCGGGTATCGCCGGCATAGGGGCGGGCATGGCCTTCGCCGACCAGCGCGGCGGCCATGTCCTGGCCGTCGGCGACGACGCGGGCCAGTACCCTGCCGCCATACTTGTCCAGCTCGATATCGTGCAGCTCGATCCGCTTTGCCTGCGCCAGCAGTGCATGCAGCCGGTCCCGGGCGTCGCGTGCCGCCTGCTTTTCAGCCTCGCAGCGGCCCCGCAGTTCCGGTGCGTCGATTCCGGCCAGCCGCACGCCGGTCTCGATCGACTGGCGCGGCCAGATCCAGGCGCGCACCGTGATCGTGTCACCATCGTAATTGCTCAGGAACGCCGCTTCCACCGGGCCGGCGATGGCAGCCGGCGCCCTTGTGACCGGGCTGGTCAAGGCCAGGTCGGTTGCGCCGGCAACGGGCGCATATAGCAGCGGAAGGCAGGTAAGGATGAGACGCATCGTATGCATGATGCGCGCATTGGTAGATTTGTTTTGCTGCATATGCAACCAACAAAAAGTTGTGTGACAGCGCCCTGAGTCGCCTCTCCGGCGCGCAGAATGATCCGATTGCCGGGCATCGATGAGGCCTCGTATGATGGTTGCTTATAAAAACCAAACTTCGAGGAACCCCCACCATGTCCATTAGCTTGAAGAAGCTGCGTCTGCTGGCCCAGGCCTCGGCTTTCGTGCTCTGTCTGGCCGTCAGCGGCGCTGCGCTCGCCGCCTCTGCGCCGGCGGTGAAGGGCCCGCAGGTCGAGAGCCCGAAGCGGGTGCTGCTGGTCGGCAACAGCTACCTTTATTACAATGACAGCCTGCACAACCATCTGCGCCGCATGGTGGCGGCGGCCGATGCCGATCTCGGCAAGGCGCTGCAATACAAGTCGGCGACCATCGGCGGCGCCACGCTGGCGCACCACAATGTGGACTGGCTGACCGGGCCGGGGCAGATCGGCATCAAGGAGCCGTTCGAGCTGGTGATCCTGCAGGGCCACAGCGCCGCTGCCCTGTCCGAGAAGCGGCAGGCGGATTTCCGCACGGCAGCATCGGCGCATGCGAAGATCATCGCCGAGCGGGGCGGCAAGGTCGCCCTCTACATGACCCACGCCTATGTGCCGCCGCACAAGCAGGCGAAGCCGGAAAACACCCAGTTGATCGACGATTTCTATGTGAAGACCGGCAATGAGCTGGGCGCGCTGGTCATCCCGGTGGGGCTTGCCTTCGATGAAGCCTACAAGCGCGATCCTGAGATCAAGCTGCACAATGCGCAGGATCACAGCCACCCGTCGCTGCTGGGCAGCTATCTCGCCGCCGCCACGGTCTATGCCACGATCTATGGCAAGTCGCCGGTCGGCAATGCCTATGACGCCTATGGCCAGGTCGATGCCAAGACGGCGTCGTTCCTGCAGCAGGTAGCGCAGGACACGGTGACCGGCTTCTTCGCCCGGAAATAGCAGTCTGTAATACGGAGGGTCGGGGGGAATGGTGCCGGCTGAGGGATTTGAACCCCCGACCTTCGGTTTACAAAACCGCTGCACTACCACTGTGCTAAGCCGGCGTCCATTCGCGCCGCGACCATAGCCAGACTGGCCGCGCGCTTCAAGGCAAAGCGGAAGGAATCAGTCGCTGGCCAGCCCGGCCTCGATCAGCCGGTCATGCAAATCCTGCATCCGCTTCACGCGGTCCGCATCGTCGGTCGCGGCGGCGAGGATGCTGGGCAGGAAATCCGGCTGCTTTATATGACGTTGCGCCAGCTCGCGCACACGGCGCAGGTTGGAGCCCTTGATCAGGGTGTCGTTGCAGCACAGATCGATCAGCGGCAGCGCCTTTTCCGCTGAATTGCCGCCGCGCTTCACGATGCGGTCGAGGATGCCGCTTTCGTCCAGCAGATTGTTCTGTATCTCCTCCATGCGCAGCTGCAGCTTGCCCCGGAACACGGAGGGCAGCGGTGCACCCATCAGGATGGTGTGCAGCTCGGTCAGGCCGCGCAGCCGCTCCGGCACGGAGGCGGATTTCGGCGCCACGTCGGAGGCGACGGTGCGCTCCTGCAGCAGATAATCGATGTATTTCTTCAGGAAATCGTAGTTCTGCGGCCCGATCATCTTGCGATAGAGGTCGAGGCAGCGCTGCAGCCGCTCGGCCAGGCGCGGCGCGCCGACCATCAGATCGTGAATATTCTGGTCGTTGATCAGGCGCGACAGGCGTCGGGCCAGCGCCGCTTCCGTCGTCTCGCCGCCAAGAAACTGCCCGTTCTTCAGGCGCACCCGCTGGGCAACATCCAGCGTCGCCCGCAATTCGTCCGCCGTTGATCCGCTGGTCATCGGGTAGGTGCCGGTGACCGCCGCCAGCATCTGCGCCTGCAGGCCGGCAGTGACATTCGGCTGTGCGGCGCGCGCCTGCAGGTTCATCAGCCGCTGCGCCAGCGGCGGGTCGGACGGAACCGGCGCCGGGTCGTCCGCCTTGCCGGAGGCGAGCTTGCTCAACAGGGCGATGCGCTCGCCCACCGTCTTGCCCTGCTTGCCGATGATCGTGTCGAGGCCGGCCGGCAGCCGGATGATCTCCGACAGGGCCACATCCAGGGCCACCATATCGGCAGCTGGCGGGTCGGCCTCACAGAGGGTGAGCAGCAGGCCGGTCTTTTCGTCCCAGCCCTTTTCCTTCAGCAGCGCCCTGGCGAGCATCAGGTTGAGGCGGAACAGGCGCTGCTCCCCCTCGGCCGGAAGCAAGGCCAGCTGCTCCTTCAGCCGCTTCGGGTCCAGCGGGTCCACCGGGATGGCGGTCACCGCCTCCAGGGTACGGTTGCGCACCCCGTCGCATAACGCGAAAATTTCCTTGATGCGGCCAGCGACATCGCGGTTCTTGGTGCCGGAGACCTGGGCGATCGCGACCTTCTGCACGGCCCCGGAATAGGCGGTGCCGGCATTCTCCAGCTTCTTTTGCAGATCCTCGCTGAACAGCAGCTCCGTCGGTGTCGCCCGCATGGCGTCGAGGAAGCTGCGGCAGTGCCGCGAGATCAGTTCACGCGCGCTGACGCTGTATATATCCTCAGGCGCCTTGCAGAGCGCCGCTTTCGCCAGTTGCTCTTCTGTCTGGGGCAGCATGTCGGGTCGCCGCTTCTCAACAATCTGTTCCGGGGGTGGAGCCACATGCCGTGTATAGGCGTATTCGGCTCCGCTTAGGAAGCCCAAATCTGACCAAAATGTCCAGAGAACAGCCCTGATTAATAAAGTTTTTTAGGGGATTTTAATTAAACGCCGCGCCATGTCGTAGAGGGCGATGGCCGCCGCGTTGGACACATTCAGGCTGGCGACGGGACCTTGTGTCGGCAATTTCGCCATCATGTCGCAGCGTTCGCGCGTCAGCCGGCGCAGCCCTGGTCCTTCGGCACCCATCACCAGCGCCACGCGGGCGCCCGGGTCGATGGCGTGCAGATCGCGTTCGGCCTCCGAATCGAAGCCGAGGCAGAACACACCGGCCTCGCGCAGCCGGTCGAGCGCGCGGGCAAGGTTGGTGACGCGGACCATCGGCACGATCTCGACGCCGCCCGAGGCACTTTTCGCCAGCGTCCCGGTCACCGGCGGGCTGTGACGCTCCTGCACGATCATCGCGGCAGCCCCGAAGGCAGCGGAGGATCGCAGGATGGCGCCGACATTGTGCGGGGCGGTCACCTGGTCCAGCACCAGCAGCAGCAGCGGCGCGTCCGGGGCTACGGACTCCAGCACATCCTCGAGGTCAGGCTCATCCAGTGGCTCGATCTCCAGCGCCACGCCCTGATGCACCGCATCGGGCAGCAGCGCATCCAGCGCCTGGCGATCCAGCATATCGACCGCCAGGGTCGCGGGCAGGATATCGGCAACGCTCTCGCGCGCTTGCGCCGTCACCAGCAGGCGCCGGCAGCGCCGCGCCGGGTTCGCCAGCGCCGCGCGCACCGCATGCACGCCCCACAGGAAACGTGCCGGGTCGCCGCCGCCGCGCCGGGGGCC
>NZ_JAKUSO010000091.1:0-9140 GCF_022449305.1 Oceanibaculum sp.
ACGCGTCGGCGGGCTCTCGCCCGCCAGGTAGGCCAGGACCTGCCCCGTGGTGACCGCGTCGGAGGCGGCGGCGCTATCGGCATGGTCAAGGAAGCGGCGTAGGAGCTTCGCCCCGGTCGTGAACTTCGCGCCGTGAGCCCGTCGCCAGAGCACATAGCGTTCGATCGACTCGCGCAGGATCATGCCAGGCCCTCCAGGTCGAGAGCGGCCACCTCGCGAAGCGCGGCGAGGTCGACCTTGGCGTAGATCGCGGTGGAGGACGGATCGCGGTGGCCAAGGAAGTCCCCGATCACCTTCATCGACGTGCCTTGATCCAGCAGATGCTGGCCGCGGCATGCCGCAGGGCGTGGGCCCCGCGTCGGCCGGTGACGACGTCGATGCGCGCCAGCCGGTCGCGAACCATCTCGCCCAGGGCTTTTCGGTCGAGTGGCCGGACCGGCGCGAGCGTCGTGAAGAAGAGACTGCGCCCGAAGCCGGACGGCCGCGCCTCCCTGATGTAACGCAGAATGGCGTGGCCCACGCCCTGCGACAGCGGCCACAGATGGGTTCGCCCCGGTTTCGGGCAGCGGACCCGAAGCATTGCGTTCTCCCAGTCCAGATCGTCCAGCCGCAGACCGCCGACCTCTCCGGTCCGAAGCCCGTACCCGATGAACAGCATCAGGATGGCACGGTGCGTTACGTCGGCGACGGCGATGGATTTTGCGTGGGCAACTCTGCGAACCCCAACACCTGGATCGAGGTTCGGCTGGCGGACTTTGACGCGCCGGGACTCCATTCCCCTGACGGCCGGCGCTCGAAGGGGCTTTTGGAACAAGTGGCGTTTGGGCAGACGGTGAGCTACGAAGCGCGGCGCGGTCGAAGCGACCGGGTTATTGTCTATGATCTATTATACCAGCGGCAGTCGTCACTGACCGCCATGCGCCCAGCCGCAACCGCTTCGAGACGAGCGCGGTCAGCGGCACTCACATTGACGACGATTCCCTTATCGGAACCTGATCTCGGTCCTGAAGAACCCGTTCTACGCTGGCGTCTATGTCTACGGCAAAAGCGAGAAGCGGACCGAGATCATCGGAGGCCGGGCCCGCAAGAGCTATGGTCACGGCAAGCCGATCGGCACCTGGGAGGTGATGATCAAGGATCACCACGAGGGCTACATCAGCTGGGCGGAGTACGAACGCAACCAGAAGCAGCTGGCCAACAACACCTATGGCTGGCCCGGTGGCGCCAAGTCCAGCCGGGGCGGCCGCGCGCTGTTGTCAGGGATGTTGACCTGCGGGCGGTGCGGCCGCCGGCTTGCCGTCACCTATGCGGGCAATGCCGGGAGCCGTCCAGTGTATCGCTGCGACAAGCTGGGGCCGTTGCCACAACCGCCGGCACGAACATTGGCGGAGGTCGCGCCGGGTTTGCGCTGCGGGCCAGCCGACGCCACGTGAAAAGCTGCTGCGGCGTCAGTCATACCAACGGTGCCCGATACCGACCCGTAGGGGATTCCCTTTAGGACGGAAATGGGATTCAAGGCTGGCGAAGGAGAATCGCCATGCCGCCATCGAGGATTGGGCTCCGGGACGATTTTGACGCCGGCGCGCTTCGCCGCCTAGCGCGGCGTAGCCGGGACAACCGCCAGACCCGACGTCTGCTGGCACTGGCGGCGGTCTATGACGGGATGAGCCGCGAGGCTGCCGCCGCGGTCGGCGGCATGGACCGGCAGACGCTCCGGGATTGGGTGCATCGCTTCAATGCCGAAGGCCCGGACGGCCTGATGGACCGGCCCCGCCCCGGCATGCAACGGCGCTTGAGCGACGCGCAGATGCGGGAGCTGGCGGAGATCGTGGAGACAGGGCCCGATCCGGCGGTCGACGGCGTCGTGCGCTGGCGGCGGATCGACCTGCAGCGCGTCATCGAGGAGCGCTTCGGTGTCGTCTACAGTGAGCGCACGATCACCGATCTGCTCGCCGCGTTGTCGTTCTCCTACATCAGCGGCCGGCCGAAGCATCCGGGCCAGGATGCGCGCGTCATCGAGGCGTTCAAAAAAACTTTCCGCGAACGCTCCAGGCCCACATAGGCCACTTGCCGAAGCACCGGCGGATCGAGATCTGGTTTCAGTGTATGGTTCGCCTCCGGTTTGCAAGAAGAAACGATAGTCCCAGAAGACCCTGCTTCAGCGTATCCGGCTTGTTCGTGGGCGAGTGCCCGAGCCACAATGGGAGCCGCTGGGATGCGTTCCTTACAAGATGATCAGACTTTTTGATCTACTGCCACCACCAGGTTTTGCGTGTCCCGGTCGAAGCAGGGCGATCTACTGGAACCATCAGGCTGCACATCCGATCAGATCACGGTGCCATTGGCTTCTTCTTGCAAGTCGTTCAGCTTCGCGCCGTCAGGCCGCGACCGGCTGAAAGGGTTCGTTCCTCGATAAGACCGCCCAGACGATCCGGGCAACCTTGTTGGCGCTCGCGACGACAATCTTGTTGGTGTGCATGCCCCGTGCGCAAAGCCGTTCCATAAATTCCGCCATTCGACTTTCCCGCTTTCTGCGATGGTAAAATGCCGACCGCATGCCGTGTATCATCAGCGTTCGAACATGGGTGTTTCCGCGTTTCGATATCCCGAGCAGGATCGTCTTGCCTCCGGTCGAGCGCTGTCTGGGTACAAGTCCGAGAAAGGCGGCGAGATCTCGCCCTGTCCGGAAGTCAGAGATGTTGGCGACGGCGCTATAAAGGGCTGTCGCCACGATCACGCCGATGCCCGGAATGGGAAGCAAGGCCCGGCAGACAGAGTTGGATTTGGCGAAGGCTTCCAGTTCGTCGTCGATCTTGGAAAGGCGAGCGTCGATCATCGTGTATTCGGCAATGAGCGTTTCGAAGAGCGCCCGCGAGACCGCAGAAAGATCGACCTTTCCGACCTCCATCAATTCCGTCTGAATGTAGCGTTCGAAACGCGCCCGCCCTGAGGGGATCACCAGGCCGCGTTCGCGCAACAGGCCACGGAGCTGATTGATGATCGAGGTTCGTGCCGTCACTAGCCGTTGGCGCACACGATGGAGCGCCTGCATGTCCAGTTGTTCATCGGATTTGATTCCGACCGCATGGCGGCCCGGCCGTTGTGCGGCTTCGGCGATCGCCAGCGCATCGTTCCAGTCGTTCTTTTGCGCTTTTGCGAAGGGCCGCACGCTCTCCGGGGTCAGCAGCTTGACGTCATGTCCCATCGCGATGAGCTGGTGGGCAAGCCAATGCGCGCCAGAACACGCCTCGAATGCTACACGCAGGCACTCGCTGCGCCGATCGCCGAAAAACGCCAGCAGCCGTGAACGGGTAAATTGCTTTCGCAGGACGATGTCGCCATCGGCGCCCAGGCCGACGACGTGGAAGCTGTTTTTGCCGATATCGATGCCGATCTGCTTGAATGTCATGTGATGCCTCCTTGTTGAGACGGCGAAAATATCCGCCGGGGAGGAGGCGAACCATCCCACAAGATGAAGCCCGGCTCGGACAGAAGAACGGCCGCACCCGGATCTGGGCCAAGAGGGGGACGCGCCCACGCCTCCCGGCCGACCAACGTTATGAGAACGCCTACCTGTTCGGCGCGATCTGCCCCAGGCGCGGCGTCGGCGCCGCGCTCATGCTGCCGCACGCCAACATTCCGGCCATGCAGATGCACCTCGACGAAATCAGCCGCACCGTGGCCCGGCGCGCCCATGCCGTCGTCCTGATGGACCGCGCCGGCTGGCACAAGACCGACAGGCTCAAGGTCCCGAAGAACCTCACCATCATCCTCCTCCCGTCACGGTCCCCCGAGCTGAACCCGGTCGAGAACATCTGGCAGTATCTACGCCAGAACTGGCTCTCCAACTCCGTCTTCGAGACCTACGACGCCATCCTCGACGCCGGATGCGACGCTTGGAACCGCCTCCTGGCAAAGCCCCAGACGATCATGTCCATTGGTCTCAGAAACTGGGCACATGGCGGTCAGTAACTACTGCCGTTGGTATTAGTTAGGGCCTTACCAATTCTCCGAGCCAGAGGACAGTCGCAGCCGAAACCACTATGGCTTGCCGCGCCGAAAGATGAGCATCGCTGTGGCGAAAAGAGGCGCGCCGATCGCCAGGAGCGCGAGCGCCTGCGGCCAAAGCTCGGACAGGCCTATCCCTTTCAGGAACACGCCGAGGATCACGTCCATGTAATGGCGCAGCGGGCTCCCGAGAGAGAGAGTCTGCAACAGCGCGGGCATGCTTTCAACGGGCGCAAGTGTCCCGGAGAGGAACATCAACGGGAACAAGCTGAAAAAGCTTAGCAAAAGGGCCTGCTGCAATGTTCGGCTCACGCTTGCAATCAGCACGCCCAGCGAAATCGCGCTCACAAGGAATACCGCAGTGAGCGCAAGGAAGAGAAGGAAGCTGCCCCGCATAGGCACGCCGAACCACCAGACGATCAAGAGGCTTGGGAATATCGAGAGGAGCCCGATAACGAGTGTCGGGAAGGTCTTGGCGACGAAGAGCTCCGCCGTGCCGATCGGCGTCACCTGGAGCTGCTCGATAGTGCCGGCTTCTTTCTCGCGGACGATGGAGGCCGCTGGATGGATCACCCCCACCATCATGGCGGCAAGCGCAATCATGGAAAGCACCACGAATGAGGTGTAGGTCTGGTCAGGGTTGTACCAGACCCGGACTACCGGCTGGACACCCCCTCCGGACGCCGCTGCGGTTGTCGAAGCCGCCTGGAAACGGTTGACGATCTCAAGCGCATAACCGCGGGCCTGTGCCGCCATGTTCGAATTGGTCCCGTCAAGGAGTACCTGCACGGTAGGCGTGTCGCCCCTCGCCAAATTATGCTGGAAGCGTTCCGGGATGACGAGCGCAACACGTGCCCGGCCCGTCTGAAGCCAATCTGTCGCCGCAGGCGCGCTAGCGGGATACCCGGCGGGCGCGAACGCGTCTGTTACCATAAAGCTTTCGACCAGGGCGCGACTAGCTGATGTCTGGTCGAGGTCGACGACGGCGAGCGGCATGTCATTGACTTCGAAGGACAGGGCGTAGGCGCAGATCACCACCTCGATCGTGTAAAGCCAGAGGATCAAGACCAGCATCACGCGGTCGCGCAGCAGCTGAATCATCTCCTTTACAAGGAGGCCGGCAAGCCGCGTGCCCATCTCACGCCACCTTCTTGCGAAACCGCCACGCCGCGAGCGCGAAGATGATCGCCGTATAGGCGAAGAGAAGCAGGACCGAGGGCCAGAGTTCCGGCAAACCGGCGCCCTTGAGCACGACGCCCCGCGAGAAGTCCACGAAATATTGCACCGGGAACAGGCGCGTATAGAGCTGGAGGACATAAGGCATCGTGAATATTGGGAACAGGAATCCCGAGAACAGAAACGAGGGCATCAGCGTCACGATGAGCGCCAGTAACATGGCGACGAGTTGGCTTTTGGTGACTGTGGAAACCAGGAGCCCAATGCCGACGGTGCAAAAGACATAGACGAGCCCCACCAGAAGGAGGAGGCCAATGCTGCCGCGCAGCGGAACATCGAACCACAGGAAGCCCACGGCGATAACCATGACGATTTGAACAAAGGCAATAAGGCCATAAGGCACGAGCTTGCCGGTCAGAAACTCGGCCGGCGTAAGTGGTGACGCGAAGATCTGTTGAATCGAACCACTTTCCTTTTCACGGGTGATGGCAAGCGCCGTCAGAAGCGGCGGAAACGCCATCAAGATCACGCCGAACAAGCCTGAAATCACGAAAGTTACGCTGCGCAACGCCGGATTATACCAGACGCGGGCTTCGACGCGGACGCTCGGGAACGCCTCACTATGAAAATCCGAGACGATGGCTGCTGCGTAGGCTGCGACGAGGTTAGCAGTGGCGGAATAAGTGCCGTCCACGAGCACCTGGACAGGTGCCGTCCCATCGCGCGCGAGGGTGTTCTGGAACTTCGGCGGGATAACGAGCGCGAGCTTAACAGTGCCACGCTGCAGCCCCTTCTCGACATCCCGATTATCGGTGAAATCCTGTGCAAGCTGGAAGTAGCCGCTCTGAATGAAACGATCGACGAGTGCCCGGCTGTCCGGGGACCGGTCCTGGTCGAAAACCCCTATGGGAACGTTGTCCACGTCGAGCGAGATCGCATAACCAAACAGAAATAGCATCAGTAGCGGCATGAGAAGGGCGACCACGACCGTGATGGGATCGCGAACTATCTCGGTCGTTTCTTTTTCAACGATAGCGGCTATACGGGTGAATTTCATCCTGCTTCCCCGATTGGCCGAACTGCCTGCGTGCGCTCCCGCTCGATATAGGCAAGAAACACGTCCTCGATCGTTTCCAGACCATCTTGCGGCAGGCCGGCGCGCAAGGCCGCGAGGTCGCCCGCCGCGATCAGGCGGCCCTCGTACATGAGCCCGAGGCGGTGGCAGTAGGCGGCCTCCTCCAGATAATGCGTCGTAACGAGCACAGCTGTGCCGGCCGCAGCCAGCGTGTTGACGAGTCGCCAGAAGCGGGAACGCGCCTGGGGATCGACCCCGGAGGTCGGCTCGTCAAGGAACAGGACGGCCGGACGGTGCAGGATGCCGCAGGCGAGTGCAAGCCGCTGGCGCACGGCGCCGGAAAGGCCGGAGACACTTTCGTCCGCGAGGCCGTGGAGCCCGGTGACGGCGCTTGCCCAGGCGATGGCCTCTCGGGCCGGGCGGCGTTTTATCCCGTAGGCGCTGGCGAAGAATGCCAGATTCTCATGCACGGTGAGATCGTGGTAAAGCGAGAAGCGCTGGGACATGTAGCCGATACGCTGGCGCAATCGGCGCGGTTGCGAAGCAATGTCGATACCCACGACACGCGCGGTCCCGTTCGAAGGCGGCAAAAGACCGCAGAGCATACGGATGAGTGTGGTCTTGCCGGCGCCGTTCGGGCCGAGCAAGCCGAAGATTTCCCCGGGGTTCACCTCGAAGGAGACATCGTCTACAGCGACAAAATCACCGAAGCGGCGGGTCAGTCGGCGCGTTTCCACACTCTCGGCCGGTTCGCGATGACCCTTCGAAGCGGCAAGCCGGGCGACTTCAGCAATGCCTGTCGGAACCTCGGTACGCACGCCCTTGCGCAGGACAACGAAGACATCCTCCATCGAGGGCGTGGCCGGTTCCACCCGTCCGAGCTGTTCGAGCTGTTTGCGCAACTCATTCGAAAGACCCTTGGCCGGCTCCACGACAAAGCGGACATCCGTCGGCCGCCACTGGCTTCCCAGCATCTCCGGAGCTTCACTCAAGACATTCTCGACCGCGACCGGATTGTCCGTTTCCACTTGGAAGACAGCTCCCTGCGCGCGAGCACGCAGCGCGTCGGGAGACCCTTGTGCGGTTATCGAACCGCGGTCGAGGAAAGCGACGCGATCGCACATTTCCGCCTCGTCCATGTAGGATGTTGCGAAGACAATCGTCGCACCCTCGCGCCGGAAGTCTTCCAGCATCCGCCAGAGTTCGCGGCGCGAGAGCGGGTCCACCCCAAGGCCGGGCTCGTCGAGGAGAAGCAGGGGCGGCTGATGAATCAGGTTGGTGCACAGGGCGAGCTTCTTGCGCATGCCGCCCGACAGTGTGCCCTCCCGGCGATGAAGAAAGGGGGTGAGCGCGGCGATCGCGAGGAGGCGCTCGCTCCTTGCGGCGTACACAGCCTGAGGCACGGCGCGCACCTTGCCGGCGAAGGCCAGGTTCTCCGCGACAGTAAGGTGATCATAGAGCGTAAAGCCTTGCGCCATGTAGCCAATCCGGGACGTGATTTCGGAGGCTTGCCGTACCGTATCGAAGCCGAGCACCCGGCAGTTTCCCTCACTCGGATCGAGAATGGCGGCCAGGAGTTGAAGGAGTGTCGTCTTGCCCGCCCCATCAGGCCCGACGAGACCAAAGATCTCGCCCCGCGCAATTCGCAGATCGATTGCACTGATGGCCCGAGCGTGGCCGAACCGTCGGCCCAGTCCCTCGGTTTCAATCATGTTGTCGTCCGCGTCGCTCATCGCCCCCGCCTCACTGCGGAACGAAGAGTTGCGGTGGCCATCGCGTGCCGGAACCCCAAAGTATCCAGGCATCAGCAGGCATGCCGGGCTTGAGCACACCATCAGGATTGTCAAGAACAAGCGTCACGCCGAAAACCATGCGCGTCCGCTCCTCCGGCATGTGGATATCGCGGGGCGTGAACTGCGCCTGCTGATCGACCCGCGCGACCCGCCCTTCGAACAGACGGTCGGGAAAGGCGTCCACCCGGACGCGCGCAGAGGCGTCGAGCTTGACCTTGCCGATGTCCTTCTCGGGAATGAAAACCTTGAGTTCGATGCGAGAAAGGTCGGCCAGGATAGCCACCGTTCGACCTGGCTGGGCGAACTCGCCCACCTCTATCGTCTTCGCCAAAACGGTTCCGGAGACCGGTGTGAAAACACGCGTCTTTTTGACTTGGTTCGCCACAAGGGCAAGCTCCTTGCGCGCGGCTTCGATCCGGCCTTCGATCGCGCCGATCTCCGCTTCCAAAGCGCCAACCCGGCCTTGGGCGTTCCGGAACGCGTTTTCCTCCTGTTCGACCCGCTGTGGCGACACGGTACCCCGCTTGCCAAGTTCCCGGTAGCGGGAGAGCTCACGTTCGGCAGTCTCATAGTGATGGCGCCAGACCTGCAGCTCGCGCTCCGCCTGTTCGCGCTCCCGCCGTCGCGCCTCGACCCCGGCCTCGGCTTGCTCTTTCCGCAGGATGAAATCGGCGTCATCGAGTCGAAGCAGGAGGTCGCCTTTGGTGACGGTTACACCTTCGTCAATCCGACTCTCGACGACTCGGCCCGCTACCTCGACGGCCACCCGCACTTCCGTACCTTCGATGTGGCCGTTGCCGTAGAGCAACTGTTCAGGAAGCGGCGCTGGCCGCAAATAGAGGTACAAGCCATAAGAGCCGCCAGCAATGGTGGCCAGCAACAGCGCGCTCAAGAGCCATGTTTTTCTCACGCGGGCGTCCTCCTATAGCGCGACAATCTGGGTGAGATGCTGGCGACAATCAGGATGAGATTCTATGTCGCGGCATCGGTGACGATATCACCGTGTTTGTCACCGGCAAGGTTTTCTTCAGCCGGTGTTTGTCGCTCCGCGTCAATCAGAGGTGTGTTCTTGATTGTCGCGTATGCGG
>NZ_JAKUSO010000092.1:0-8454 GCF_022449305.1 Oceanibaculum sp.
TCACCCGGTTCGCTGACGCTCACCACCCTCTCCCGCCAGGGGAGAGGGTTATTAGCGGCATTTTTTCACCCAACAGTCCCTTCACTCTGACCGTCACCCCCGCACTTGTTGCGGGGGTCCAGGCTTCCGTTTGCTGGATGACCGCCCGAGTAGGCTGAACCCTGGATTCCCCCGGACGCCATTGGGGACAAGCCCGGGAATGACGGCCTGAGAGAATGATAGTAACGCGCTTCTTGGATTTACGCCGCCAGCCGTTCGGCGACGCGGTCCAGCGTCTCGACGTGATCGACCGGGCCGATGCTGGCCAGCGTCGGGCGCGAGGCGAGCAGCCGGGCGACGACACGGTCCACGGCGGCGGCATCGCCAGCCTCCACCTTCTCCCCCAGCTCGGGCGGCGGAATGGCGCGGCCATAGACCATGAGCTGCTGGGCCACCTGCTCGCAGCGATTGCCGGTCGATTCGCGACCCATCAGCAGGCCGGCCTTCAGCTGCGCGCGGGCGCGGCCCAGCTCCGCCTCCGTCAGGCTGCCGGCCACGGTCCGGAAGCTGTCGCACAGCACCGGCACCAGTTCGGCCACCTGCTCCTCGCCAGTGCCGGCATAGATGCCGAACAGCCCGCCATCGCGGAAGGCCGACTGGAAGGAATAGATCGAATAGACCAGCCCGCGCTTCTCCCGGATCTCCTGGAACAGGCGCGAGGACATGCCGCCGCCGAACAGGGTGGAGAACACCGACAGCGCGTAATAGTCCGAATCGTCATAGGACAGGGAATCGAAGCCCAGCAGCAGATGCACCTGCTCCAGGTCGCGCTCCTCGCGCCGCTCCCCGCCGCTGTAGGTGGCAACGGATTCCGGCTTTTCGGCAGTCGGCTTCAGATCGGCGAAGGCATTGCCCACCATCTCCACCATGCGGTCGTGATCGACCTTGCCGGCAGCGGCGAACACCATCTTCTGCGGCCCGTATTGCTGGCCGATATAGTCGATCAGCGTCTCCCGGCGCATGGCGGTGACCGTCTGTTCCGTACCCAGCACCGGGCGGCCCATCGGCTGGTCCGGATAGGCGGTCTCCTGGAACAGGTCGAAGATGATGTCGTCCGGCGTGTCGTTCGCCTGGCCGATCTCCTGCACCACCACCTGCTGCTCGCGGCGCAGTTCCTCCGCATCGAAGGTGGAGTGCTGCAGGATGTCGGAAAGGATATCGACCGCCAGCGGCACGTCATCGGCCAGCACCTTGGCGTAATAGGCGGTGTTCTCGCGGCTGGTATAGGCGTTCAGCACGCCGCCCACGGCCTCGATCTCCTCGGCGATGGCCTGCGGGCTGCGCTTTTCCGTGCCCTTGAACGCCATGTGCTCCAGCAGGTGCGAGATGCCGTTCACCTCCGCCTCCTCATGGCGCGTGCCGACCCCGACCCAGGCGCCGAGCGAGACGGACTCGACATGCTCCATATGGTCGGTGGCGACGCGCAGCCCGTTGGGCAGGGTGGTGATGCGCACGCTGTCGCTGTTCTTCATGGGTCAGACGGCCTCCTTCCGGCCGGTCTTCTCGGAAATGTAATCCTGCATGGTGGCAAGGTCGTTGGGCAGCACGGCCACCCGCTCCTCGCGCTCGAACAAATCGGCAAGGCGCGGCGGAAGGGCCGGGCGGATGCCGGTCGCCGCCTCCACCGCATCCGGGAACTTCGCCGGATGGGCGCAGGCCAGCGCCACCACCGCGATATCGGGATCGAGCGATATGGCACGCCCCGCGCCAACGCCGACGGCGGTATGCGGATCGAGGATTTCCCCGGTCTCGCCATGCACGGCGCGGATCACCGCCTTGGTCTCCGTATCGTCGATCCGGTGCGCGGCGAACAGCGCCGAGGCGCGGCCCAGCTGGTTGTCGCCAACCTTGAAGCTGCCGGCCGCCCGGAAGCCCTTCATGGTGTCGGCGACCAGCGCGCCATCGCGGTCCAGCAGATCGAACAGCAGCCGCTCGAAATTGCTTGAAACCTGGATGTCCATGGACGGGCTGAGGCTGGGTTCCACCCCCTCGATCTTCATCTCGCCGGAGCGGAAGAAGCGGGTCAGGATGTCGTTGCGGTTCGACCCGACGATCAGCTTCTCGACTGGCAGGCCCATCTGCTTCGCCGCATAGGCAGCATAGACATTGCCGAAATTGCCGGTCGGCACGGAAAAGGCGATGCGGCGGTCCGGCGCACCCAGCGCCACCCCGGCAGCGATGTAATAGACGATCTGCGCCATGATGCGCGCCCAGTTGATCGAATTCACCGCCGACAGATTCTGCCGCGCCCGGAAGGCCGGGTCGTTGAACATCGCCTTCACCTGGTCCTGGCAATCGTCGAAGGTGCCTTCCAGCGCGATGTTATGGACGTTGGACGACAGCACGCTCGTCATCTGCCGGCGCTGCACCTCGGAGGTGCGGCCCTTCGGGTGCAGGATGAAGATGTCGATCGCGGCACGGTCGCGGCAGGCCTCGATGGCGGCGGAGCCGGTATCGCCGGAGGTGGCGCCGACGATGGTCACCCGCTCCCCGCGCCGCGTGAGCACATGGTCGAACAGCCGGCCCAGCAGCTGCAACGCCACATCCTTGAAGGCCAGGGTCGGCCCGTGGAACAGCTCCAGCAGCCAGAAATTGCTGTCCAGCTGCTTCAGCGGCGTGACCGCCCTGTGATCGAAGGTTTCGTAGGAGTCCCGCACGATGCGCGCGAAATCGGCATCGGAAATGGCGCTGCCCAGGAAGGGCCGCATGACGCGCTCGGCGATCTCGACATAGGAAAGCCCGCGCATCGCGCGCAGCTCGGCGGCGCTGAAGGCCGGCCATTCCTGCGGCACATAGAGGCCGCCATCCTCGGCGAGGCCCGCCAGCAGCACCCCTTCAAAATCGAGGACCGGGGCGCTTCCGCGCGTGCTCACATACTTCATCGGGCAGGCTCCAAGGCTCACGCCAGCCAAAGGCGGTTGATCGAAGCGCACAACCTAATGCCGGACCGGAGACTCTTCAAGGCGGGGCGGCTTATGCCCCCAGATAGCGCCGCTGCAGATGCGCCTTGAAGGCGGCGGTGGAGAGCGGTGCACCGGTGGCGCGGTCCAGCAGCTCGTCGGCGGAATAGCGCGAACCATGGGCATGCACATTCGTGCGCAACCAGCCGACCAGCGGCGTGAAATCTCCGCGCGCAATGCCGGGCAGGATATCGGGCTGCTGCTCGGTCGCGGAGGCGAACAGCTGGGCGGCCATCATCGCGCCCAGCGTGTATGTCGGGAAATAACCGATGGCGCCATCATACCAGTGGATATCCTGCAGGCAGCCCATCCGGTCATCCGGCGGCGTCACGCCCAGCAGGTCGCGCATGCCGTCGTTCCAGGCGCCCGGCAGGTCGGCAACGTCGAGATCGCCGGCCACGATGGCGCGCTCCAGCCGGTAGCGCAGGATCACATGCAGCGGGTAGGTCACCTCGTCCGCATCGACGCGGATGAAGCCGCGTTCGACGCGGGTATAGAGACGGCGCAGCATGTCCGCCTCATAGGCCGGGCCGGATACGCCGAAAGCCTCGCGGATCAGCGGCGCCGCGAACTCCAGGAAGGCGGGCGAGCGGCAGGCCTGCATCTCCACCAGCAGCGACTGGCTTTCATGCACGGTCATGCCGCGCGCCTCGCCGATCGGCTGGTGCCGCCACGGTGCCTCCGGCAGGCCCAGCTCATAGAGCGCATGGCCGGTCTCATGCAGCACGCCCATCAGACTCTGGGTGAAATCGCCCTCGTCATAGCGTGTGGTGATGCGGATATCGTCCGGACCGCCGCCGCAGAAGGGATGCAGCGAGACATCCAGCCGGCCGCGATTGAAGTCGAAGCCGGCGGCGGCCATCAGCCGGCGGCCCAGCGCGGCCTGTGAGTCGACCGGGAACGGCCCCTGCGGCAAGACGAGCGGCGCCTCGGCAGCCTGCCGTTCCAGCACCGCCTCCAGCAGCGGCGGCAGGAAAGTAGCGAGATCGTCGAACACCGGATCGATCCGGGCCGCGCGGTTGCCGGGATCATACTGGTCGAGCAGCGCATCATACGGATCGAGCCCCAGCGCCGCCGCCTTGACCCCCGCCCTCTCGCGGGGCAGCCGGACGACCTCCCGCAGATGCGGCAGGATAGCAGCGAAATCGCTGTTCTTGCGGGCCGTGCGCCAGGCCATCTCGCACTTGGAGCAGGCCTTCGAGCGCGCCTCCACCAGATCGGCGGGCACGGCCGTGGCGTGCGCATGCTGGCGGCGCATCAGGGCGAGGTTCGCCGCCGGCCAGTCCGCAAGACCCTCCGCCCCGGCAGCGTCCAGCAGGTCGGCCATGTCAGGCGCGGTCAGCAGTTCATGCGACAGCACGCTCAGCGTCGCCAGCTGCTCGCCGCGCGCCTCCGCACCGCCATCGGGCATCATCACCGACTGATCCCAGTGCAGGATGCCGCCGACGCCGCCCAACACGGAGAGACGGTGGAAGCGCCGTTCCAGCGCCTTGTATGCGCCGGCCGCGTTGCTCATCGCCTGGCGTCCTGCTCCTCGCGTTCGGCGCGGCGGTGCCACAGCACATAGACAGCGATCAGCCCGAAGGCCATGGCGAACCAGGTGATGGCATATTGCAGATGCTCGTTGCGCAGCCCGATCATCGGATCGGCACCAATCGGCAGCTGCGGGCCGCTCTCGCGGCGCAGCTCGTCGATGTAATAGTCCGGCACGTCCTCGCCCTCGGCCTTGGCATAGGCGGCCATCTCCGGCACATCGACATAGAACCACATGTCCCGATCCGGCTCATTGTCCGGGGTGAAGGAATTGCGCAGGCCGGCACGGCGCACGATGCCTTCCACCGTCACCGTGCCCGTGGGCTGACTTTCCGGACGACGCGCCGGGTCCTTGCGGTCATCGGGAATCCAGCCGCGGTTGACCAGCAGCACGCGCCCGTCATTAGTGCGCAGCGGCGTGACGATGTGATAGCCGACCGTGCCTTTTTCCGGGCGGCCGATCAGCGGCATTTCGTACTGATGCAGCCATTCGCCGGTGGCGGTCACGCGGCGGAACTCGATTTCCTCGATATCGGCGCCAGCGGCGGGGGCGGGAATGGCGGGCGCCATCATCCGCGTCTCCAGCCGCTCGATCAGCCCTTCCTTCCAGGCCAGCCGTTGCAGCTGCCAGGCACCAAGCCCCAGCATGACGACGATCATCGGCAGCGAGATCAGCGTCGGCCACAGGCGCGGGCGGAAACCCAGGGTGCGGTGCAGGGCGGATCGTGTGTCAGTCATGCGCGGTCCCGCGATGCTTGTATTGCAGGGCGACGAGGACGCCCTTGAAAAGCCGCAGCAGGCCAAGCGCGCCGGCCAGGATCACCAAGGACCACAGCACGGCATGCAGCCAGAGCGGCGGCTGGAAAACGGTCTCGACCCACAGCGCGAGCGGCACGACGATGATGCCCAGGGCGAAGATCACGAACACCGCCGGCCCGTCACCGCTGTCATGATTGCTGAGGTCCAGGCCGCAGACCTCGCAGCGTTCCGCCACCTGCAGCAAGCCGGAAAAAAGCCTGCCGCGTCCACAGCGCGGACAGCGGCAGGCCAGACCGGTCAGAACGGGCGATAGAGGCGGATAGGACGGGCTGTCGTTCATCCTCTGCTCGGTTGTTCCGGGCAGTGGGGGATTACGCCCCCCACCAGTAGATGCAGACGAACAGGAACAGCCACACCACGTCAACGAAGTGCCAGTACCAGGCCGCCGCCTCGAAGCCGAAATGCTGTTCCGGCGTGAAATGGCCCTGATAGGCACGCACCAGGCAGACCGCCAGGAAGACAGTGCCAACGATGACATGGAAGCCATGGAAGCCGGTCGCCATGTAGAAGGTCGAGGCGTAGATGCCATCGGTGAAGCCGAAGGCGGCATGGCTGTACTCGAACGCCTGCAGGGCGGTGAAGGACATGCCCAGCAGGACGGTCAGCCACAGGCCGCGGATCAGGTCACGGCGATTGTTCTCGATCAGCGCGTGATGCGCCCAGGTCACCGTGCAGCCCGAGAGCAGCAGGATCAGCGTGTTGATGAAGGGCAGCTCGAACGGATCGAAGGTGACGATGTCCGCCGGCGGCCAGATGCCGCCAATGGCCTCGGTCGGGTAGAAGGCCGAGGCGAAGAAGGCCCAGAAGAAGGCAGCGAAGAACATCACCTCGGAGGCGATGAACAGGATCATGCCGTAGCGCAGGCCGAGCTGAACGACCTTGGTGTGATACAGGCCGCTATTGGCCTCGCGTACCACGTCGCGCCACCAGAAGAACATGGTGGCCAGCACCAAGGCGAGGCCGAGGAACAGCACCCAGTAGCCCTTGTCGTGCATGCCCATCGCGCCGCCGATGGCGGTCACGAAGGCCGCGACGGACCCCACGAAGGGCCACGGGCTCGGATCGACGAGATGGTACGGATGCTTCTGGTGCGTGGCGTGTGCTTCGCTCATCCCTCAAAACCCCTTCGGCTTACGGACGGTTGGCCATCCGTCGGCATGTTACCCCAGTTTAACTCAATACGATCAATTCACTCGCGCGCCGTCGCCCGCAGGCTTCAGCTCGCTGGTCTGCCGGACACCCGCCAGCGACTGGTCGGGCGCCGGGAAAAAGGTATAGCTCAAGGTGATCGTCGTGACATCGTCCAAATTGCGGTCATCGACGATCGCCGGATCGACGAAATAGGACACCGGCATCTCAATGCTCTCGCCCGGCTGCAGAACCTGCTCGGTGAAGCAGAAACACTGCAGCTTGTTGAAGTAGATGCCTGCCTTGTGCGGCGTCACGCTGTAGGTGGCGGTGCCAACCACCGGCACGTCGCCATTGTTCACCGCCTTGTAGAAGGCCAGCCCGTTTTCGCCGACATGCACCTTCTCCGACACCTGCATCGGCTTGAAGCGCCATTTCAGGTCCGGGCTGGTATTGGCGTCGAAGCGCACGGTGATGACGCGCTCGCCCATATGGTCCGGCAGGGCGTCGGCCTGCTGCGTGGTGCCGCCATAGCCGGTGACGCGGCAGAACATCTCGTACAGCGTGCTGCTGTAGGCGGTCAGCGTCGTCATGCCGCCCAGCACCAGCATCACACCGCCCACCGCGATCCAGTTGCGGCGGTTGCCCTTAGGCTTGTTCTGTTCGGTTTCGCGCATGCGCTTCACCCCATTTTCACGATGGTGATGGCGTAGAACAGGGCCACAAGCCCCAGCAGCACCCACAGCAGCGCCCGGTTGCGCGGGCGACGGCTGCGCCGGAAGCTTTCGCGGTCGCGGTTTTCCGTATCCTGTTCCATGGCACTCACATCCAGCCTCCCAGCGAAATCAGATACCAGGTGCGGTCCAGGATCAGCAGGCTGAAGATCAACAGGAGATAGAGGATCGAATAGGCGAAAAGATGACGTGCGGCCAGCTCGGCGCGCGGCCCGTCACCGGCCCGCCAGATACGCCAGGCACCGGCCAGGAACAGCGCGCCAAGGACAATGGCGCCGACGCCATACAGCGCGCCAGAGGTGCCAAGCGGCCAGGGCAGCACCGCCAGCGGGGCCAGCAGCACGGAATAGATCAGGATCTGGCGGCGCGTCTCCCGCTTGCCGGCCACCACCGGCAGCATCGGCACGCCGGCCCGGGCGTAATCCTCGCAGGCGAACAGCGACAGCGACCAGAAATGCGGCGGCGTCCACATGAAGATGATGGCGAACAGCACAACCGAATCGATGCTGACATCGCCGGTCACCGCTGCCCAGCCGATCATTGGCGGGAAGGCGCCGGCGGCACCGCCGATCACGATGTTCTGCGGCGTGCTGCGCTTCAGCCACATCGTATAGACGAAGACGTAGAAGGCGATGGTCAGCGCCAGCAGCGCGGCCGCCGCCCAGTTGACCGCCAGCCCCATCACCATGACAGAGAAGCCGGACAGCACCGCCCCGAAGGCTAGGGCGGCTTCCGGATCGACCCGGCCGCGCACGATGGGACGGCCCTGGGTACGGCTCATTACCGCGTCGATGTCGCGGTCGTACCACATGTTGATGGCGCCCGATGCACCGGCACCGATGGCGATGCACAGGATCGCAATGAATCCCAGGACCGGATGGATCGAGCCCGGCGCCAGATACAGGCCGACGAACCCGGTGAACACCACCAGCGACATGACGCGCGGCTTCAGCAGCTCGACATAGTCGGCCACGCCCGGTACGCCCAGCGGGGGGACACCAAGCGAGGGCCCTTCGGCCCCCGCTTGCATGCCTGCCCGCATGGTCGTTTGAAGCTGGGTATCGCTCACCTGGCTAACCGCCTGCTCTGCTCAACGATCTAGGGAGTCCCCAGGTCACTTGACCTGGGGGATTTCCTCGAAGGTGTGGAACGGCGGCGGAGAAGAGACCGTCCATTCCAGCGTATCGGCGCCCTCGCCCCACTGGTTCGCCGGCACCTTGGCCCCCGAGGTGAAGGTCCGG
>NZ_JAKUSO010000093.1:0-8274 GCF_022449305.1 Oceanibaculum sp.
AAGCTACCTGCCCGTCACCTGCGGATCCGACAGTCAGCATCAGGACGTCCGCTCCAAGGTGAGGGCGATGCCCTGCCCGCCGCCGATGCAGAGCGTCACCAAGCCCCGCTTGACCCCATTGCGCTCCATTGCATGCAGGAGTCGCGTCGTCAAAACGGCCCCCGTTGCGCCGATCGGATGACCGTGGGCAATAGCGCCGCCTTCGACGTTAACGATGTCTTGTTCGATTCCGATCTCACGCGCGAGCGCAACGGCAATGGCGGCAAAGGCCTCATTGATCTCGACGCGGTCGAGATCGCCAACGCTCCAGCCCGCCCGCTCCAGAGCCTGAAAGACGGCCGGTACCGGTCCGAGGCCGAACATGCCGGGATCGACCGCGCCCACACCGTAGGAAACCAACCTGGCCATGGGTTTAAGACCGTTCTTCTCCGCCCAAGTCGCCTCGGCGATTATCATCGCCGCCGCTCCGCTGTTGAGTCCCGGCGCATTGCCAGCCGTAATCGTACACTCCTTGCGGAAGGCAGGCCTGAGCTTGCTCAGACTGTCGAGGGTCGTGTCGGGCCGGTTGTGCTCGTCGGTATCGAATGTGGTCGTCTCCTTACGAGTCTTGAGTTCTACCGGAGCGATCTCTTGCTTGAAATTGCCAGCAGCCTGCGCCTCGGAAAAGCGCCGCTGAGAGCGTTCGGCCCAGCGATCCTGATCTTCGCGCGTAATCTGAGCCTTCTTCACCAAGTCTTCCGTGTGCCAGCCGGAGTGCTCGCTGGAAAAGGCGTCGTTCAGGCCGTCACGGAGCATGCTGTCGTACATCTGGGCATCACCCATGCGATAACCCCAGCGCCCGTTTTGAACGATGTAGGGGGCCTGGTCCATGTTCTCCATGCCGCCGGCGACCGCGCAGTCGATATGTCCGAGCATGATCTCCTGGGCCGCCGAGGCGATCGCCTGAGCCCCAGAGCCGCACACCCGATTGACGGTCATCGCTGGCACGCCAACCGGAATGTCAGCACCGATTGCCGCCTGGCGTGAAGGGTTCATTCTGGCGCCCGCCTGGATCACCTGTCCCATGACCACGGTTTGAACGAGCGAGGGATCGACGCCCGACCGCTCGATCGTCGCGCGGATCGCCGTTGCGCCGAGCTCGGTCGCCGGCAGATCTTTCAAGGATCCTCCATAGGTGCCGATCGCGGTGCGCACGGGGGTACAAAGCATAACCTGCTTGTGAGTCATCGGTGTGCTTTCCTTCTTGTCTCGCTTGAGTGGATTGGTTCCTGATTCCGCTCAGATCAGGTACTGGCCGCCATTGACGGTCAGCGTCGAACCCGTGATGAAACCCGCGTCGTCGCTCGCCAGAAACACCACGGCCCGGGCAATTTCCTCGGGTTGGCCGAGGCGGCCGACCGGGATCTGGGCGACGATGCTATCGAGAACCTTAGGGGAAACGTCGGCGACCATGTCGGTCTCGATATAGCCCGGGGCAATGGCGTTGACGGTGACGCCTTTGGCGGCGCTCTCGAGCGCTAGCGCCTTGGTGAATCCCAGAAGACCGGCTTTCGCCGCCGCATAGTTGGTCTGGCCCAGTTGGCCCTTCTGGCCATTAATCGAGCTGATGTTGATAATGCGGCCGTAACCGCGCTCCCGCATCGGGGAAATGACGGTGCGGCACATAGTGAAACAAGCGGTCAAATCGGTATCGATTACCGCGCGCCAGTGCTCTGACGTTAATTTATGGAGCATAGCGTCGCGGGTGATCCCCGCATTGTTCACGAGAATCTCGACCGGGCCATATGCGGTGGTGATTTTCGCGACGGCGGCGGCGCAGGCCTCGTCATCGGCCACATCCCATTTGAAAACAGGGATGCCCGTTGCCGCCTTGAAGTCTTCGGCCGCCAGATCGTTGCCGTGGTAGCTAGCGGCGACCGTATAGCCCGCATCGCGCAGGGTTCTGGCAATCGCGGAGCCGATTCCGCGCGTGCCGCCGGTCACCAATGCCGTTCGTCCCATGATTTCAACCCCCGTAAGAGATACCAACCGCTCTGCAACGGCCGTTGCAGCCTTGTGCGAAAACTGCAGATTGCGTTGTGTCGCGTTGGGCAAGGTCTTTGATCACGTTCATTCCTCCTTACGGGCTCAATCCTTCCGGGTCCTCCATGTCTAGAAGACGATGCCCGGCTGGCTCCGTTACACAAGGAGCGCTGATCGCATAGTCGTTCGACGGGAAGGAAAGCTCCGACCCGCTCCGGTGGCCGTGAAGGATTTGTGTAACTTTCGGCGACCCATTCACGTCTTATGTGACGCCAATGAAAATCCGGGTGGGCACACCGTCCCGGTTTTGAGCAGCGGAGGAGCGAGGCCAAGTGATCGAGACGATGGAAGATGGAATCCGTGCCGCTTCAAAAGCCGGCCTGATTGATCCAGATAACGAACAGCTCGTTCATCCAGAAGGGTTTTTAACCCCAAGGTGCCAGCCATGCCGACGCCAGCGCGACTGCCTTGATGGTGGCGTTTTGGCGGCACACAAAGGCCGGAACGGAAATAGCGACGGGGAGGGAGATTCTGGGTGTCCACCGGACTCGGACGGCTCCGACGACACCGAGATGGAGGCAATTCTGCAGGAGTTTATCGAAACGCTTATCCGTCTCTTGGAACCCCGCTACGCCGAGGTGGTGTGGCGCGCGGAAATTCTGAATCATCCGCCCACCAGGATCGCCACAGATCTCGGTCTCAGCGAACAGATAGTCATCAGACGACTTCAGCTAGGCCGCCGGACCCTCCTACACCTCGTCATGTTGACGCTGGAACCCCCTCTTAAGGTTTGATGCCCAAACATTTTGACTGTTCCGTGCTGGGAAATAAAACGGCAATCAAGAATTTACTTGGAATCGACAGTAGCGACAGATCAATTGGCAATAACTCTCGAGTTTCTGCGAATTTACCCCTGTCCCGTCCAATCAAGGGATGAGATAGGGGCTGATCTCGAAGAGGGGAGTGACAGGTCGTCTGATGCGATGCAACGATCCTGGATCCTTTCACGCTGAAGCCGGTGGTAGCCGCGGGAGCGTCTGCCTCGCCGTGGCGCGAAATGAACGCAGAACTTTGTAGTCAAAGAGTACGTGAAGAGAGGATAGAATCAATGAGCCAAGCCCATAGCGGCCATGCCGGCCACATGCCGTCAAGCGGACGGGGAATGGTGATCTCGGCTTGGCTGACCGGCATCTATTTCGTGATCGAGATGGGCATCGGCCTCTGGACGGGCTCGATCGCGGTGATTTCCGACGCCTTCCACACCTTCTCGGCGGTGGGTGGCGTACTAGTCGCGATCGTCGCCGCCAAGCTTGCCCGCCGCCCCGCCGACGAGGATCGCAGTTTCGGCTGGTACCGCGCCGAGATTATCGGAGCGCTCGTCAATGGCGGCTTCCTTCTGGGCATGGCGCTCATCGTGATCGTAATGGGTGCGATGCGGCTGTCCGACCCGATCGAGCTGCCTACCGGGCCGATGCTTTGGGCCGCGGCGGGCGGGCTTTTCACCGAGTTTATTTCGCTCGGCTTGATCTGGAAGCAGAGCCAGAGCGACCTGAACGTGAAAGGCGCACTTTGGCACATCATTCAAACCTTCGTCGGCAGCCTGCTCATTATCGTGACGGCACTCGTGATTCAATTCACCGGGTTCCTGCTGATCGATCCGATCCTTGGTATGGGCTTCGGCTTCGTGCTGCTCTGGGCCAGCTGGGGCATTCTGCGCGACGCTGCTCACCTATTGATGGAAGGCACACCGGCCGACGTCGGCCTGTCCGATGTCACCGGCGCGCTGGAGCAGGTCGAAGGCGTTGCGAATGCCCACCACGTCCATGCCTGGGCTCTGACCAGCGGCCGTTACGTCTTCTCCGGTCATGTGCGCGTCGCCGACGAGACCGATCCCCAAGCGGTCCTGGCGGCAGCGCACGCCATGCTCAAAGAAAAATTCGGATTCTTCTTCGTCACCTTGCAGGTCGAGGACACCTGCCTTGATGAGTCCGGGGCTGAAGCCATCGACGTGACGCGCACGGCAGGGGGCCGCAGCCGGAAATGAAGATCGTTCTCCTGCTCCTGCTGATCACGCTGTCGGAGGCCACAATCGGCGTGTTCGTGAAGCTCACCGACGGACTGATCCCGATCCAGACGCTGAATTTCTACGCTCTGAGCTTCGCGGCCGCCTTTCTGATGGCGGTCATGCCGCTGGCGACCGGCCGGCCCTTGCGCTTTCCGAAAGGCAACCTGAAAGACACCGCGATCATCGGCGTGCTGATCGCCACGCAGATCAGCGTTTTCAACTACGCCATGACGCTGGTGCCCATCGCCAATGCGGTGATCTTCTGGAGCGTCGCGCCCTTCTTCGTGTTCATCTTCTCGGCGCTGTTTCTCGGCGAAAAGGCACGCAAGAGCTACATCCTGATCTTCGCCGTCGCGCTGACCGGTATCGTCCTCGCCAAGCCGCTTGAGGGCGGCCACATGATCGGCAACCTCGTCGCACTCGGCGACGGCGCGATCTACGCCGCCATGGTCGCCTACATGCGCTACGAAGGAAAGACCGAGGCCGGCAACGACATCGCCTGGTCGATGCTCGCGGGGGCGCTGATCCTGTCGCCAGCGCTCATCCTCGCCGGCCCCGGCACGCCCGCCGCGACCATCTCCTATGCCGCACTCGGGATGGACCTGCCGGTGATGCTCTGGGCAGCGGGGCTGGGCATCGTCTCGACCGGCTTCGCCTATTTCGGCATCTCCATCGTCCTCAAGACGCTCAACGCCAATGTCTATGCGCTCGTCGATATCATCGTCTCACCGGTCGTGGCGTCAACGCTGGGCTACCTTATCTTCGCCGAAATCCCGGCGCAGGGCATGATCTATGGTGGCGCATTGCTGCTCGGGGCCGGTTTCTGGTTGACCCGCGAGATGTCGCGCGGCGCGGAAAACCGGGCCGTTCATCCCTGCCAGTGTGCGTGAACCGAACGGATCAACTCGTGTGAATCCAATCAGCAACGACACGAGACTTGGCAGACAAACGCCAGTAGGTCGTGATGGTGGTGTCGCGGGACGGATAGACGATGGGATGAAAGTCGAGTGACCGTTGGAATCATCGCGCAAATCATTCTGGTCATGTTGCTTTGGGCTGCCTGCTTCCCGCTGATAACCGTCGGCATTGAATTTGCCCCTCACCTGACATTCGCCACGCTGCGCGCGTTCCTGGCAGGCGCAGCGTTGATCATCGTCGCGCTTGCATTGCGGCAGCCCCTGCCCAAAAGTCGTCGAATCTGGACAATGTTGGCCATCGTTGGCGCAGGTGCCACCAGCCTGGGCTTCTTGGGGATGTTCCATGCCGCGGAATTCGTTTCCCCGGGCATCGCCACTGTAATCGCCAACACCCAACCGCTGTTGGCGGCGAGTCTGGCGGGTATCATCCTCAAAGAACAGTTGACCGCGCTGGGCAAAGCAGGCCTTGCCTTGGGCTTTATGGGGATACTCGTCATCACTTCGCCCCAGATACTCACCGGCGGGCAAGAAAATTACATTCTAGGAGTAGCCTATATTGTCCTGGCTGCACTCGGCGTCACGGTCAGCAACGTTGTAATTAAACGAATTGCCGGAAACGTCGACGCCCTTATGGCAATGGGCCTCCAGTTGCTCATCGGCAGTGTTCCGCTCGCTATTGTCGCCTGGGCCACGGAGGAGCCAACAACGATCCGATGGACGTTGCCATTTGTAGGCGCGCTCCTTGTTCTCAGTCTGTTCGGGTCGGCGTTGGTATACTGGCTATGGTTCTCCGTGCTGGAGAAAGCGCCTCTCAACCGCGCGAACGCGTTCAGCTTCCTGATCCCGATTTTCGGCCTTGCAATGGGCGCTTTGTTTTACGGTGAGACCCTTGGCTGGATGCAGATCGCCGGCATTGTCCTTGCGATTCTTGGGGTCGTGTTGGTGACGCGCAGAGGGACTAAGCCGGCCAGAATGGCCGGATAAGGGCAACCGTGTTGGTTTGCTGCTGCCCGGCCTAGGTTCGCGCCCAGCTTCCACCACAGATTTCTCTCGACTTACCTTCGACCACGGCGGTTGCCCTCACTGAACTACTGTACCGTTACTCTTTATGGCTTTGATTTAGATCAATGCCGTTGCTCTCGATTCTCGCATTATGAGCCCGAAACTCGACCCCTATGGTGGGTTTTAGCGCAAGGCTGAGCGTGGGGTGTTGTCGTGCGTTGACCTAAGGCGCTCAGCCCGAAGATGTTTCCGGATCGCCCGATCTTGCCAACTCGGGCCGAGGTTTTGAGCATGACTGTAGCAGCACATAAGACGATTGAAACCGACCCACTTTCCGATGAGCTCGGCAACACGTCACGGCCGATGACGCCGGAAATAGAAATGGCACTCACCGACTATTATCACGAATTTCGTCGCTATCTCGTGCGTCGGGTCGGGGATTCGGTCACTGCGGAGGATGTGCTTCAAACTTTCTGCGTGCGAGTCATCAACAGCGGGACAGTACTTAGGAATAGCGAAAGTGTGGTCGCCTGGTTGTATACGGTGCTGCGCTCGGTGCTGACCGATCATTACCGCAGTGAGGCTGCACGGCGGCGCCGAAAAGACAGCTACATGCAAGACCAGATGGTATTGGGCGATGGCCAGATAGATCTTGCGAACGAGAAAAGCGTTTGCAGCTGTCTTCGAGAGCTTGTGCCGGGGTTGCGCCCGGACTATGCAGAGATTCTTGAACGGATCGATCTGTCGGATGAACCGCGTGAACGAGCCGCAGCTGATCTTGGGATCACACCATCGAATGCGAGAGTGCGCCTGCATCGGGCGCGCCAAGCACTGCGTGTTTCTCTAGCAGCGTTCTGCACCGATTGCTCCGAAGGTAGATTTGACGACTGCACCTGTGAATCAATGCGCAACGGCAAGAGCTGTAGTTTGTAACTATCACAAAGTTCTACAACTGCCCTTCTATCGGCGGGCTGAACCGCGCCGGGTTTGCCGAAGGCTTTAACTCTCAAGAGGATGGAGCGATGAAAGAGAACCCTTGCCGACATACTCAAGCTGAAGTGCGCGCGAGGTGGTGAGTCCAAACGAACTCGAAGCCTTCTCGACCGAGACCGACGCGGAATTCGGCGACGGGATATGCAACTTTCTCCCCACAGCCTCCTTGTCCACGCTCAGGCTAGAATGCGCCGACTTGATGTCGCGCGTAGAGCTGTTGGGAGATTCGCGGAATTGTGCGGCAGCGCCTCGGCGCCGACTTGAAGAATGTCGCTGTGAGGCTGCATCACGACCAAGCAAGCACTGGAAAAGCAGCAGCAGGGGGTTTGTTTGTGCCTGATCTGCCCGATCCATGGTTTCCTCGACTGCCGCTGTGAAGAGACGGATTGTGCACGGGGCCGGCAGGTGGGCTGAAGCTGTAACGGCGGGCAAGTCGTTCCGTCTGTAAGTCCAGATGGTTGTGCCTTCGGGTCACCATAGCGATCCGATGTCCGACGCTGCACCGGTTGCGCCCCCTCCACCCCTACAGCGTCTTTCATCCCAACCAAGGAGACCGGAGATGACAGATTCACGGCCGATGATACCTTCCAGCACGATGCGTTTGCCGGGTTTGAAAGCTCTCGCCATAGCCGCGGGCCTCACCGTCCTCACCGCGGCAGGTGCATTGGCGGCCCAGCATGGAGCAAAGCCACAGCAAGGCCAATCCCAGCAGATGCAGCAGCAGATGCAAGGCGGGCCGTCCTTCGAGCGCATGCAGGAGATGATGCAGCAGGCCCGCGAGACAACAGACCCCGCCGAGCGCCGTCAGCTCACGCGCCAGCACATGCAGATGATGGTCGAGAAGATGCAGGCGATGCACGGCATGATGGGGAACATGCCCATGCAGGGCCAGATGGGCGGCCGGATGTCGGGCGATCAGGGATCCGGCAGTCAGGGCATGGGCATGTCCGGGGACATGTCGGGCGATATGTCCGAACGGATGCAGCAGATGATGGGGCGCATGCAAGAACAGCAGGGAATGATGCAGCAGATGATGCACAGATGCTCGAACAGCAGCGCATGATGATGGAGATGGACGAAGACCGCTAACGTCTGGAAGGCGGCTGCCGCATCCTGAATGCGGAAGCCGCCCCCAAGGAGAGAAAGGGACGGTTCTGTGATGCTGATGCAGTTCGACTTCGTCTGTAACGGTCCCTTCGGCCAGGACACGGTCGAGGCGATGGACGGGCTGGCGCCCGCCATCGAAAACCTCAACGCCAAGCTGTTCGACGTGCC
>NZ_JAKUSO010000094.1:0-7944 GCF_022449305.1 Oceanibaculum sp.
AGTCGCGGATTACGAAGCTCAGCCAGGAACGCAATTCCTACCGCGACGAGATTGCCTTCATCCGCCGCCATCAGGCCCGGCTGACGACCCTGCGCGGATATCTGTCGGGGACCTACCGCTGCCCCGACCGGGTGATCGCGAATCTCGACGGATTCGCGCTGAACCATCCACCCTCCAAGCTGAAGGTGATGTTCAAGGACCCGGATCGGCTGGGTATCGTCCGGGGCGCCAGTTTCCTGGGCCTCATCAAGAGTGGCGAGCGCAAGGAGGCGGTGGACAATTACAACAAGAATGTCCTGAAGGCGCTCGACGGCATGATCAGCGACCATCGCGCCTATCTGCACAGCATTGCCACCGACTGGCAGCAAAAACAGGACGAAACCAACCGCCTGATGGATGAGACGACCGAGGTCAAGAAGACGCTCGGCATCTTCCTGAAGGAGTTGCAGGTCGAGCATGTCCGCATCGGCAAGCAGATGCTGCCCGTGCATATCGAGCAGCTGCAATCGTCCGAGAAGAAGCTGGTCGAATGGCTGCAAAACCAGAAGGAAAGCGAAGTGGCGACCAGGCTGGAAGAGTAGCCTCCCCCAGCCTGGGTCTGAGTCCTATTCCTTGTCCTGCTTTGTGGCGGCCTTCATGGCCTCGGTCTGCAGGCGGACCATCGCCTCGATCTGATGCTGCAGATTGTCGATCTGCTCCTTCATCGCGCTGACCACCGGGTCGCTGGCGGCCGGCGACTCCGGCTTCGCGGCACCGGGCGCGGCATTCGGCGCAGACCCGGCGCCCCGGTTGGCCATGCCCTCCGCACCGAAGGGCGAGAACATGCGCATCGCGCTGTCCAGCATGGCCATGTTCTGCTTGCCCATCTCCTCCAGATTGGAGCCGAAGGGGAAGATGCCGCCGAACGTCTTGTCCATGTAGGAGCGCATGCTGTCCTGATTCCGGGAGAAGGACGACATGCTGTGTTCGAGATATTTCGGCAGCACCCATTGCAGGCTGTCGCCATAGAAGCTGATGAGCATCCTGAGGAAGCTGATCGGCAGCAGATTCTGCCCTTTCGACTCTTCCTCGACGATGATCTGCGTCAGCACGGAATGGGTGATGTCGTCGCCGGTCTTGGCGTCATAGACGTGAAATTCGACCCCGTCCTTCACCATCTGGCACAGATGGTCGAGGGTCACGTAGCTGCTGGTCGCGGTGTTGTAGAGCCGTCGGTTCGCATATTTCTTGATGGTGACGGTCTCGCCTTCCCCTTGCTTCTTCTTGTCGGCCATTAGGGACCTTTCCGGTTGCCTCCCTGGGCGCGTAACACGCTGTTGAGCGTGCCTTTCCGCCCAAAATCGCCCTTAAGGTCAGCCTTCTGTTTTTGCTTTGCAACAGAAATCTTGCTGCGCAGCATGATCCGCAGCATTGTCGCCTTCCGGGTCGGCTGCCGCTCGTCCGGAAGCGGATTCTGGCGATCCGGCGGTGGGGCTCTTATAGTGCGGTCATGGCAGACGACAGAGACGAAAACGGTATCGACGCAAAGCAACTGGCCGAGCAGTTCCTGGATTTGTGGCAGCAGCAGCTCGGCGCGCTGTCCCGTGACCCGGAATTCGCCCGTGCGGCCGGGCAGGGAATGCAGCTCTGGTCGCGTATGCTGGCCGATATGGCTTCGGGAACGGCTGCGGCTCCCGGCGCTTTTCCGGCACCGTTCGACGCTTTCTTCAACGCGATGAGGCCCGGCAGTGACGCGCGAACAGGACAGTCCGCCCCCACCTCGGCCCCAGGCGGAAACAAGGCTGGGACCAAGGCCGCTACCGCTGCATCTGGCGGTGGCTGCGATGACGCTGCTGACCTCACGCGGCGCCTTGCCGCTCTTGAGGAAAGGCTCGCTCGACTGGAGGCCGGAACTGGCGGCGACGGCACAAAGGCTGCGCCAAAGCGCCGAAGCCCTCGACGAAAGACAGGTTGAGCAGGCGCTCGACGCGGCGGCGGCACGGCGCTGGTCCGAGTTCCTGAAGGGCGTGCTGGCCTACCGCCGGCATGGCTACCGGCGCAGCCTGCCGGACGCCCGCACCGTTTGGCAGGAAGGCGCTACAAGGCTGCTGGCCTTCGCGCCGAAGGGTCGCCGCACCGGGCGGCCTGTGCTGGTCGTCCCCTCCCTCATCAACCGCGCCTATATTCTGGACCTGACGGAAGAGCGGAGCTTCCTGCGCGACCTCGCGGCGCGCGGCTTCCGGCCCTATCTGGTCGATTGGGGACAGCCGGGCGAGACGGAGCGCGGCTTCACGCTGGGCGACTACATCATCGGGCGGCTGGATGCGGCACTGAACGCTGTCCTGACCGAGACCGGCACGAGGCCGGCGCTGGTCGGCTATTGCATGGGCGGTACCATGTCGGTGGCGCTGGCGCAGCGGCGGCAGGCCGATCTCTCCGGCCTCGCCCTTCTGACGGCACCCTGGGATTTCCAGGCTGATCCGACGCCGATGATCGCGGCGCTGCCCGGCATGCTGCCGGGCCTGATGGGGGTGGTGGCGGCGCTGGGCGAATTACCGACCGATATCATCCAGTCGCTGTTCCTGGGGCTGGACCCGCATCTGGGCTACCGCAAGTTCCGCACCTTCGCCGGGCTGGACCCGGACTCCGCGAAAGCACATGCCTTCGTGGCGCTGGAGGACTGGCTGAATGATGGCGTGGCGCTGGCCGGCCCGGTCGCCCGCGAGTGCCTGGAAGGCTGGTACATCAACAATGACCCGGCCCGGGGCAACTGGCGTGTGGCGGGAGATGTTGTCGATCCCACAGCCATTCGCCTGCCGTCGCTGGCCATGGTCCCGGCGGATGACCGGATCGTGCCGCCGGCCTCCGCCCTGGCACTGGCCACGGCGCTGCCGGGCTGTACGGTGCTGCGCCTGCCGCTCGGCCATATCGGGATGATGGCCGGCGGAAGTGCTATCGAAAAGGTCTGGTCGCCGCTGGCCGACTGGCTGAAAAACCACGCCTGACAAGCCCTTAGGCGAGGCATTTGCGCCTTCGCTGCACTGCAACTATGGTAGCCGAAAAGTAACTGCACGGCGGACCACCAGCCGCCTATCTCAGGAGGAGTTAGCCATGACCGATGTTGTGATCGTCAGTGCCGCCCGCACCGCAATCGGCGCCTTCAACGGCGCGCTGGGCTCGCTGCCCGCGCATACGCTGGGCGAGGTTGCCATCCGCGAGGCGCTGGGCCGCGCGAAGGTCGATGCGGCCGAGGTGTCGGAGCTGATCTTCGGTCAGGTGCTGACTGCCGGCGCCGGCCAGAATCCGGCGCGCCAGGCCGCCATCGCCGCTGGCATCCCCAAGGAAGCGACGGCCTATGTCGTGAACCAGGTCTGCGGGTCCGGCCTGCGTACCGTGGCGCTGGGCTATCAGGCGATCCTTGCCGGCGATTCCTCCATCGTGGTGGCCGGCGGGCAGGAGAGCATGAGCCAGTCCACCCACTGCGCGCATCTGCGCAACGGCACCAAGATGGGCGACCTGAAGATGGTCGATACCATGATCAAGGACGGGCTGTGGGATGCCTTCAACGGCTACCACATGGGCAATACGGCGGAGAATGTCGCCAAGCAGTGGCAGATCAGCCGCGAGCAGCAGGACGAGTTCGCCGCAGCCTCGCAGCAGAAGGCGGAGGCGGCGCAGAAATCCGGCCGCTTCAAGGATGAGATCGTGCCGGTCACCGTTCCCAGCCGCAAGGGCGACATTGTTGTCGATGCCGACGAATATCCGCGCCATGGCACGACGATGGACACGCTGGCCAAGCTGAAGCCGGCCTTTGAGAAGGAAGGCAGCGTGACCGCCGGCAATGCGTCCGGCATCAATGACGGTGCCGCGGCGCTGGTGCTGATGAGCGCCGATGAAGCGGCAAAGCGCGGGCTGACGCCGCTGGCGCGCATCGCCTCCTGGGCGACGCGCGGTGTCGATCCGGCGGTCATGGGCACCGGGCCGATCCCGGCCAGCCGGGCGGCGCTGGAGAAGGCCGGCTGGAAGGCCGCCGATCTGGATCTGGTCGAGGCCAATGAGGCCTTCGCCGCGCAGGCCTGCGCGGTGAACAAGGATATGGGCTGGGATACGGCCAAGGTGAATGTGAATGGCGGCGCCATCGCGCTGGGCCATCCGATCGGTGCGTCGGGTGCCCGCGTGCTGGTCACGCTGCTGCACGAAATGCAGAAGCGCGACGCGAAGAAGGGCCTGACCACCCTGTGCATCGGCGGCGGCATGGGCATCGCCATGTGTCTGGAGCGGTAAGCTTTTACGCAGCCGACCCGAACAGCCGCCCTGGGCATCCGGGGCGGCTTTTTCGTGCCATTTGACCTCCGTCAATTGAAAGCTGCCGAACTCGTGTCATGATTAATGGGTAAATACCGCCTTGGACGAAACCAACTGGCGGACAGAACAGGGAGGATGGCATGGCGCGTGTGGCAATCGTGACGGGCGGAACGCGGGGCATCGGCAAGGCGATCTGCCTGGCGCTCAAGGACAAGGGCTACAAGGTTGCGGCCAATTATGGCGGCAATGACGAGCGGGCGAAGCAGTTCAGCGACGAGACCGGCATCGCCGCCTACAAATGGGACGTCTCCGACTTCAAGGCCTGTCAGGAGGGCGTGGCGAAGGTCACGGCCGATCTGGGGCCGGTCGATATCCTGGTGAACAATGCCGGCATCACCCGTGACGGCACCATGCACAAGATGTCCCATGACATGTGGCAGGAGGTGATCGACACCAATCTCGGCTCCTGCTTCAACATGTGCCGTTCCGTCATCGACAGCATGCGCGAGCGCAATTTTGGCCGCATCGTGAATATCGGCTCGATCAACGGTCAGGCCGGCCAGTACGGTCAGGTGAACTATGCCGCCGCCAAGTCGGGCATCCATGGCTTCACCAAGGCGCTGGCACAGGAAGGGGCGGGCAAGGGCATCACCGTGAACGCCATCGCGCCGGGCTATATCGATACCGACATGGTCGCCGCCGTGCCGGCCAACGTGCTGGAGAAGATCGTCGCCCGGGTGCCGGTCGGGCGGCTTGGCAAGGCGTCGGAGATCGCGCGCGGCGTGGTCTTCCTGGTGGATGACGAGGGCGGCTTCATCACCGGCTCGACGCTGTCCATCAATGGCGGCCAGCACATGTACTAGGGCACATGTGCTGTGGCGGCCTAGCCGTCCAGCATTTCCCCCACCGTCCGGCGCAGCAGGGCCAGATCCTGCTCGCGCGACAGGCGGTGGTCGCCATCCTTAACCAGCGACAGGCGGACATCCTCCGTCTCCAGCGCTTCGGCCAGCCGGACGGAGACCTGCCAGGGCACGTCCGGGTCGCGCATGCCATGCAGCAGCCTGACCGGACAGTGAAGCCGGATCGGGCCGCGCAGCAGCAGATGGTTGCGCCCATCCTCGATCAGCCTGCGGGTGATGATGTAGGGGTCGTCGCTATAGGCCGACGGTTCGGCATAGGCCCCCTCGCGCAGGATCGTCTCGCGAATCTCCGGCGAGAATTTCTCCCACATCAGATCCTCGGTGAAGTCAGGTGCCGCCGCGATGCCGACCAGGCCGGCGACACGCTCCGGCCGGGCGAGGGCGGTCAGCAGCATCAGCCAGCCGCCCATGGAGGAGCCAACCAGAATCTGCGGCCCCTCGGTCTGCGCGTCCAGCAGGGCGATGGCATCCTTCGCCCAGTCGCCGATGCAGCCGTCGGTGAAAGTGCCGCCCGAGACGCCGTGGCCGGCATAGTCGAAGCGCAGGAAGGCCTGTCCGCGCGCCTTCGCGAACGCCTCCAGCGCGACCGCCTTGGAGCCGGTCATGTCCGATTTGAAGCCGCCCAGAAACACGATGCCCGGAGTCTTGCCTGCCGTGCGTCGATAAGCGAGGCATTCCCCACCGGGACGGACTAGGGTATCGAAAGGTGTTTCGGTCATAAGACGGACCATCGTTGCGGAAGGGCGGCAGAAGGCCGGCACGGGAGAGAATGACGGACAGCGACCTTAACATTGATACAGCCATCGCGGACACCCCGGCGGACACTGGGCAGGAACCCCGCCGGCCCACCGTGCTGCAGGTGTTGCCCGGGCTGGTGACCGGCGGCGTGGAGCGCGGCACCGTCGATATGGCCGATGCGCTGGTGCGCGCCGGCTGGCGGGCGCTGGTCGCCTCCAGCGGCGGGCCGATGGTGCGCGAGCTGGAGCGGGTGGGCGGCGAGCACTTCACCTTGCCGCTGGCCAGCAAGAACCCGATCCGCCTGCGCAAGAACGCCACAGCGCTGGAAGAGCTGATCGCGAAGGAGGGCGTGGACATCGTGCATGCCCGCAGCCGCGCCCCAGCCTGGAGCGCCTGGTGGGCGACGCGGCGCACCGGCACGCCCTTCGTCACCTCCTTCCACGCGCCCTACAGTATCACCGGCCCGGTGAAGCGCTGGTACAATTCGGTGATGACCAAGGGCGACCGCGTCATCGCCATCTCGGAATTCATCAGCCGCCACATCCTCGACAATTACCCCATCGAGCCGGAAAAGCTGCGCGTGATCCCGCGCGGCGCCGACACCGCCATCTTCGACCCCGAGCGGGTGAGCGCCGAGCGCATGATCCAGCTGAGCGAGGCCTGGCGGCTGGAGGATGGCGTGCCGGTGGTCATGCTGCCGGGCCGGCTGACGCGCTGGAAGGGGCAGGGGGTGCTGATTGAGGCGATGGCGCATCTGCGCGACATCCCGGTGCTGTGCGTGCTGGTCGGCTCCGACCAGGGGCGCGTGCGCTACCGCGAGGAGCTGGAGGCGCTGACCGAGAAGCTGAACCTGAAGAGCGTGGTGCGCTTCGCCGGGGAATGCCGCGACATGGCGGCGGGCTACATGCTGGCCGATGTGGTTGTCTCCGCCTCCATCGAGCCGGAAGGCTTCGGCCGTGTCTCGGTCGAGGCGCAGGCGATGGGCAAGCCGGTGGTCGGCTCCAACCATGGTGGCGTGGCGGAGACGGTGCGCCCCGGCGAGACCGGCTGGCTGGTGCCGGCGGGCGACCCGGCGGCCCTGGCCGGCGCCCTGCGCGCGGCGCTGACGCTCGACAATGGCCAGCGCGAGCAATGGGCCGCCCGCGCCATCGCCCATGTCCGCGCCAACTACACCAAGGACCTCATGTGCGACCGAACGCTGGCCGTCTATGCGGAGCTGCTGGGGTAGGGGGTAAATTGCCGTCGGTTATATATTTTTAGGCTTATTTGGGAACAAGCCTCTGCAGGCCATCGGAAGATAGATATTATTCTTTGGGTTTTGCGGGATGCAGGTATAGGTACGCGAACTGGTCAGCTAAGCGTTTGTCAGCGTCACCGCGGTCTCCCCAGCCCTCGCGCCATTGTTTATGCTCAAGCTTGTCACCATACACTTCCCTAAGTTGCTCAAAAACGCGCTCAGGTGGAAGAAGGTCGGTCATCGCCTCATAGCCGTCACGGGTAAAGTCGCCGACTTGAATGGCTGCATCGCTTTGTGTTCTGGTGGCGAACTCTCGAAGAAATCTGACTACATGAAGTGGATCATTTTCCAAGGTTTTTATCAAATAATCCCTCATATTTTTATTTGTTTTTTCCGAACCATACAGCTTGATACAAACTAAAATTCGTACCAAGCGATAATCAGTGACATCAAACAAACTGCTTGCCGCCGCTTGTTCTGTTAGTCGGCGAAAAAGAATCTCAGCCAAAGGGGTTATATGCTCTGGTTCCAGATAACCTCTAAATTCTCCCGTTTTTTGTGGACGGAGACGAGCAAACCGGACCACCTCTGGGATAAACCGGAGGCTGTCGGTTTGGTTAGCTATCTCGGTCAGAAACTCGGATCGAGCATCTGGCTCTAGTCGTTGGACAAGATGAGAGACAAGACTGTAAGCGGTGTTTTGCGGCCACGTAGACATCAAGGTCGGTGGAACGGCACCACATTCTTGCCGCGTATGAAGGCGAT
>NZ_JAKUSO010000095.1:0-7734 GCF_022449305.1 Oceanibaculum sp.
CAGATTTCAGGCGTTGCACAGCCGCCAGCTTCGGGCGATCTCCTCATGGCAGTCCTCGGCGGCGCGCAGCACTTTCGGGCAGAACTTCGCCGGCCAGGTCCGGTCATCCCCGTCCAGCAGAACCGCCATCGCCTGATCGTGCGACATGCCCGCCCGGTAGGGCCTATCCTCGCGCAGCGCGTCATAGACATCCGCCACCCCGACGATGCGGGCCTCCACCGGTATATCGCGCCCCTTCAGCCCGTTGGGATAGCCTGACCCGTCCATTGCTTCATGGTGATGCAGGGCGATGCGAGCGGCCAGCGGCGCCAGCCGGCCGGACTGCCACGCCAGAATATCGTGGCCGAACAGCGTATGATGGCGGATCACCGCATATTCCTCCGCCGACAGCCGCCCCGGCTTGCACAGGATTTCGGATGGCATGCGAAGCTTGCCGACATCGTGATAGGCGGCGGCCCTGCCGATGGCCGCGCTGAGCGGCCGGCCGAGGCCAAGCCGGCGGGCAATCAGGCTGGCCACACCGCCAACGGCGTGCTGGTGCGCCTGCAGCCGGCACCTGGCCTCGCCATCCAGGCTGGTGTCGGCTTCGAGGCGGGCAAGCGCCGCGCGGTCGCCAATACTCATGGCGCGGCCCGGTGTGCCGGGCGCGCGTGCTGACTGTCTTTCACTGGAATTTCTTTAATCGACGAAACGGGATAACCACGCTTTGCGCGGCACCATAGCCGAGTCGCCCGCCCGAAAATTGATCTATGTCAATGCAGGCCGCATATCAGCCTTCCTTCAGGAACACCTCGACCGGGCCCTTCAGCAGGATGGTCAGCGGGTTGCCGTTGCGGTCCAGCGTGTTGCCGGCCGCGACGCGGATCCAGCCCTCGCTGATGCAATATTCCTCGACATTGGTCTTCTCCACGCCCTTGAAGCGCACGCCGACGCCGCGCTTCAGCAGCTCCTCGTCGAAATAGGGGCTGGCCGGATTGACGGAGAGACGGTCGGGCAGATCGGTCATGGCGCGGGCCTTCTGTCGGCTGGAAATGTTGCGCCCTCTCCTAGCGTCGAAATGCGCAATCGGCAAGGGCCGGCCTATTGTACGGGCGACAATACTCCCCGTGACAGCGGTCCGGCGCGCGCTAGGATTGGCCAGTATCGACACCACAGCGCCGGTTCCGCCATGTCCCCGATCCTGATCCTCGCCAGCGTGTTTGCCATCTTCATCCCGGCCCTGATGCTGCCGGGGCCGGACTTCATCGCCGTTGTGCGCTCCTCCATGACGCGCGGAACGGCGGCGGGCCTCATGACCACGATGGGCGTCACGCTGGGCCTCGGCATGTATGCCAGCCTCAGCCTGCTGGGTCTGTCGGCGGTGCTGGCGGAGTATCAGTGGCTGGCCTGGAGTGTGCGCGTGCTGGGCGGCTGCTACCTGATCTATCTCGGCATCCGGCTGTTTCTTGCCAGCCGCGGCAAGCCGCAGGAGATCGTCATTCAGGAAACCGCCGAGGCGGGCCGCCCGCGCGGCAACCCGCTGCTGTTCGGCTTCCTGGTCACGCTAACCAACCCGAAGGCCATCGTGCTGTTCGCCAGCGTGTTCGCGCCCGCCGTCAGCGCCGGCACGCCGCTGTGGTTCATGGGGCTGATGGTGGCACTGGTGATGGCCAGTTCCCTCCTCTGGTACACCATCGTCAGCCTGTTCATGTCCTCCGGCCCGGTGATGCGCCGGTTCCGCAACGCACAGCACTGGATCGAGCGGCTGGCCGGCGTGTGCTTCGTCGCCATCGGCGGGCGCATCCTCGCCGATGCGCGCAACCCGGTGACGCCGTAGGGAGGCATCTCATTTTGTCAGCCTTCTCTGTCCGTCACCCCCGCATTTATTGCGGGGGTCCAGGCTTCCGCTCGCTGGATCGCCGGTCGAGCAGACTGAACCCTGGATTCCCGGCACCCAATGGAGCTTGGGGCCGGGAATGACGGTTAGAGAAGTAGCCGAGGCCAGCACACGCATGGCAGCATGCCGATCTCCCCAGTGCCCCCGCCTTGACTCGGGCTTGGCCGCCCGCCTACCGTCCGTTGCTTGATTAGGGGGCGGAAAACCGACATGGCCGACAAGGACAGACGCGCAGATTGGAAGCCGCAGACGCAGCTGGTGCGCGGCGGGCAGAGGCGCAGCCCGTTTTCCGAAACGTCGGAGGCGCTCTACCTCACTTCCGGCTTCGTCTATGACAGCGCCGAGGAGGCCGAGGCCGCCTTCAAGAATGAAGGTTCCCGCTTCGTCTATTCGCGCTATTCCAACCCCACAGTCGCCATGTTCGAGGAAAGGCTGCGCCTGCTGGAAGGGGGGGATACCTGCGCCGCCACGCCCAGCGGCATGGCGGCCGTCGCGGCGGCGATGCTGTGCTTCCTGAAGGCGGGCGACCGGGTGGTGTCGTCGCGCGTGCTGTTCGGCTCCTGCCACTGGATCGTCTCCACCCTGCTGCCGCGCTATGGCATCGAGACGGTACTGGTCGATGGCGGCGATCTGGACGCATGGCGCGACGCGCTGAAGCCGGGCGCGCAGGCGGTGTTCTTCGAAACGCCATCGAACCCGATCCTGGGGCTGGTCGATATCGCCGCCGTGGCGGAGCTGGCGCATGCGGCGGGGGCCCGCGTCATCATCGACAATGTGTTCGCCACACCGATGCTGCAGCGCCCACTGGAGCTGGGTGCTGACATCGTTGTCTATTCCGCCACCAAGCATATCGATGGCCAGGGCCGCTGCATGGGGGGCGCCATCCTGGGCCCGGCGGACTGGCACAAGGAATTCCTCTGGCCCTATTACAAGCATACCGGGCCGTCGATGAGCCCGTTCAACGCCTGGGTGCTGCTGAAGGGGCTGGAGACGCTGGATCTGCGCGTCGAGCGGCATGGCCGCAACGCGCTGGCCGTGGCGACCGCGCTGGAGGCGCATCCCAAGGTCGGTAAGGTGCTGTATCCGGGCCTGCCCAGCCATCCGCAGTACGAGCTGGCGCAGCGCCAGATGAAGGGCGGCAGCAACCTGATCGCCTTTACCGTGCCCGGCGGCAAGGAGGGCGCGTTCCGGCTGCTGAACGGCCTCACCCTCATCGACATCTCGAACAATCTGGGCGATGCCAAGAGCCTGATCACCCACCCCGCCACCACCACCCACCGCGCCGTACCGGCGGAGCAACGCGCCGCCTTCGGCATCGAGGACGGGCTGGTGCGGATTTCGGTCGGGCTGGAGGATGCGGAGGATATCATCGCCGACCTGACGGCGGCACTGGAGGCAGTATGAGCATGAAGACGCGGGTCAAGTGGATCGACGGCATGGCCTTCATGGGCGAGAGCGGCACCGGCCACGCCGTGGTCATGGATGGCGCGCCGGAGAATGGCGGCCGCAATCTGGGGCCGCGCCCGATGGAGATGCTGCTGCTGGGGCTGGGCGGCTGCACCGCCTTCGACGTGGTGATGATCCTGCAGAAGGGCCGCCAGCCGATCGAGGATTGCCAGGTCGAGATCGAGGCGGAGCGCGCCGAGGACCATCCCAAGGTCTTCACCAAGGTGCATATGCGCTACCTCGTGAAGGGGCGCGGCCTGTCGGCGGATGCCGTCCACCGCGCGGTGGAACTTTCGGTCGATAAATACTGCTCGGCCACCCATGTGATAAACAAGACGGCTGCCATGACCCATGAGGTCGTGATTGAGGAGCTGGGCTGATGTTTCCCGACATGGACGATGCGCGGATCTACGTGCTCTACGAGAACGCCGACTGGCTGGCACCGCTGGCGGAGCTGTTCGACGCGCGCGGCCTGCCCTGGCAGGGCTGGGACCTGTCGGACGGCGCCTTCGACATCTCGTCCGAGCCGCCGCACGGCCTGTTTTTCAGCCGCATGAGCGCCTCCGCGCATACCCGCGACCACCGCTATTCCACCGACCTGACCGCCGGCGTGCTGACCTGGCTGGAACGCCACGGGCGGCGTGTAGTGAACGGTGTGCGCGCACTCGACCTCGAACTCTCCAAGGCACGCCAGTATGCGGCGCTGGAGAAGGCTGGCATCGAGACGCCGCGCACGGTCATGGTGCTGGGCCGCGACCGTCTGGTGGAGGCCGCAAAGGCGCATTTCGGCGACGGGCCGGTGATCCTGAAGCCGAATCGCGGCGGCAAGGGACTTGGCGTGCAGCTGTTCAACAGCATGGATGGGCTGGCGGCCTATGTCGAAAGCCCGCTCTATGAGGAACCGGTGGACGGCATCCATCTGCTGCAGGAATACATCAGGGCGCCGGAGCCTTTCATCACCCGCTGCGAGTTCGTCGGCGGGCGCTTCCTCTATGCCGTGCGCGTCGATACCAGCGGCGGGTTCGAGCTGTGCCCGGCGGATGCCTGCGCGGTCGGTGACGCTTTCTGCCCGGTCGGCGAGGAAGCGGCGCGGCCGAAATTCGAGATCGTGCCGGAGATCGACCCGGTGCAGAAGGCCAGCTACGAGCGGATGCTTGCGGAAAACGGCGTGGAAGTGGCCGGCGTCGAGTTCATCGTCGGCGCCGATGGCCGGGCGCGCACCTACGACATCAACACCAACACCAACTACAATACCGAGGCGGAGGCCCGCGCCGGCCTGTCCGGGCGCGGCACGCTGGCCGATTTCTTCAGCGCCGAACTGGCCCGGCTCTACCCCGGCACCGCCCACGCGGCGGAGTAGGTCTCTGCGCCTTCCCCATCGCCCGGTTGGCTGACGCTCACCAGCCTCCCCTTTCAACTCCGCCCGTCACCCCCGCACTTGTTGCGGGGGTCCAGGCCTCAGCTTGCTGGATGTCGGTCGAGCTGGCTGAAGTCTGGATTCCCGGCACCCCATGGGATTTGGGGCCGGGAATGACGGCAGGAGGAATGGGGCGGCTTGGCGACGATCTCCCCTCACCCAGCTCCCGCTAGGCTCACATACGTTCGCCAAGCTGTCGCATCCCTCTCCCCTTCCGGGGCGAGGGATAAGAAATGACACCTGAAAATTTCTCCCTCGCCCCCTTGGGGGAGAGGGTTGCGCAGCCTTATCGAGCCACCGGCGAGATTAGGCGAAGCTGGGTGAGGGGGAAACGACCCAGCCCCTCTCATCTGCCCCCCTCAGCGGAGCGGTGTGAAGCCGGGCGGCGGGCGGCCGCCGGCACCGCCCGGAGGGCCGCCGGCGCCCTTCGTCTGGGCGCGGCACATGGCTTCGGCCCGGCCCTTGAAGTCAGCCGCCTGGGCGGCCGAGACGACCTTGTCCTTCACCATCTGGTCGATCTGCGCCGCACGCTCGGCAAAGCACAGCGCGAACGGGTCGTTCGCCGCCCCTGCCTGCCCTTCCGCGGCACCACCAGAGCCGAACAGCCGGTCGCGCTCGTAATAGCCAAGGAAAGCCGCCGCCCCGACAAAGACGAGGGCTGCCAGCGCCCGCGCCGCCGGGCGGTCGATGAAAGCGCCGTTCGCTGCCTGGGCCATCCTTCTTCCTCCCTTGCTTGCTAGACGGTCTCCGCCAGCGGCAGATTGACCAGCAAATTCTGCGGTTTCATCCGCAAAAGTTCGTTCTCTCCCTTGGCAAGGCCGAGATAGATCGGCCGGCCCGCCAGCTGCGGCAGCATGGCGTTTGTGTCGCGGAATTCCAGCCGGAACAGGGAGAGGATATCGACCAGCCGCTCCTCACTGACCTCCTGTCCCTCATAGAGGTCGTTCAGGATGTTGGTGGACACGCTGTCGAGCCCGACATGCCAGCTCCAGCGGTCGTCGCTGATCGACTGCACCGGGGCGACCCGTACCTCGGCGCCGGTGAAATGCGCGATCCAGGTCTCCAGCACCCGGCACAGCGCATCCAGGCCGGGCCGGCCGAAGGTCAGGTCCAGCACCATGTCGAAGCGCTCGGCGCGCTCCCAGTACTGGTGCGCGTTCTCCTCGGTCATCACGTCGAGGTCGATCTGCCTGAGCGGCGTCTGCGCCTCGACGATCAGCCGGCCCAGATCGCCGAACCCGCCGGTGGAGGCGTAGAGGTCGATCACCTCCTCGTCGGCCAGCATGATGTTGCCGTTCTGGATCGTCACCTTCTGGCTGCGGAACAGCAGCTCGGCGGCGCGCAGCCGGAACGGGTCCTCGCAGCCTTCCAGCAGGCCGCGCAGGATCACATGCACCATCTGGTCGAGGAAGATCGGCGCCAGCCGCACCGGCTCCACCGGCCCGTCCAGCTTGAACAGCGCGGCATAGGCCGCCTCGATGGTGCCGTGGCGCAGCAGATGGTCGCGGAAATTCAGGACGATCTCGTAATTCTCGCGCGCATCCTCGTCTTCCATGCGCAGCAGTTCCGCCGGCTTCACAACGCGGCGCGGTTCCTCCATCAGCGCGGCATGCAGCGCCCGCTCATTGTCGCAGGATTCCTCGACCGGCACGACCTCCGGCCGGTTGAAGTAGGCGCGCAGGTAATCGTCGGTCACCGCAAGCTGGTTATCCGCCGTCCGCTTCAGCAAATAATAGCCGGAAGATATCCAGAAATCAGGCATTTAGAAAACTTTCCAGAACCAATTATTCATTATCGGGCACCAGCGCCCATATCTTTGCGTGATCGGCCTCGCGCGGCGGCTGCAGGGCGCGGAACCGTTCGCGGATACCGCCTTCCTCCATCTCGCGCTCGACCGCCAGCAGCATGTTCACCCGATGCTCCGACGCCAAGCTTGCGGCGAACTCCGCCTCGGATCGGGCCACCGGCAGGGCGGCCTCGACCGAGGGCGCACCGTAGCGCGCGACGAAATGCTCCGCCAGCCTGCGGATGACCGCCTCGTAGGACTCCGCATCGATGTCCGACACCGACACGAAGGTGGACCAGCCGAAGCTTTCCGTTCCCAGGAAGGCACTGCGGAAAGCGACACGGCGCTTGCCGACCAGATCGCCCGGCCCGCTGTCGGCGAAGGCGAAGCTGCCGGACACCGCCCATTCGCCCGACTCGGCCGCCTGCTCGAAGACCTGCGTATCGGTGGAATCCAGCCGGATGGTGCGCGGAAACAGCATGGCTACAGCACCCAGCCCGGCCCGGACAGCACGGCGGACAGCGGCAAGGCCTGCACCGTCTCGGTCTGCAGCAGCATGCCGCCCTCCTCGTCCAGCCCGATGAAGGTGCCGGCATGCTGTTCGCCGGCATGGGACAGGGCGACGCTTTCCCGGTAGCCGCTGCCGCGCTCCAGCCAGTGCGCCGCGATGGGGCGCAGCCCCTCCTCCTCGAACCGGTTCACCCAGAGCAGGAAATGCCGGCTGAACGCTTCCAGAATGTCCGGCACGGTCAGTTCGCCGCAGCCTTCCTCATGCAGCGCGGTGCGGGTCGGGTCCATGCCCGGCTCCGCGCCGCCGATCAACTCGCGCTTCACCAGGATGGTCAGGCCCAGCACCAGCCAGTCCGGCACGGCATCGGCCGCACAGCCTTCCGGTGCTGCCAGACGGAAGCCGCCAGCCAGCCCGCCATTCACCTCGATCCGGTCCGGCCAGCCAAAGGTCACCGCCACCTGCGGCGGCACGATGGCGCCCAGCGCATCGCCGATGCCGATCATCCCGACATGCAGGATCGGCAGGGCCTGCGCCAGCACCTGTTCCGGGTGCAGCACGATGGCGAGTTCGACGCGGTCCTCGCGGTCCTCCCAGAACAGGGTGGCGGGATCAGCCCCCTGCCGGGCGGCGGCGAGCGCGGCCTCGAACGCATCCTCGCCCGCTGGCAGCCTCACCCCCTCATAGACCGGCGGGAAGAC
>NZ_JAKUSO010000096.1:0-7717 GCF_022449305.1 Oceanibaculum sp.
GAATCGGCACGCGGCGAGGTGTCGAGCAGCGCCAACTTCAGCACCCGCTCCGGCGCCTGGCGCATGATCTCCTGCGCGACATAGCCGCCCATCGACAGACCGGCGAGCGCAAATTTCTCCGGTGCTGCTTCCAGCGCGGAGGCCGCCATTTCCTTTACCGACTCGTGGCGCGTGAGGTCGGCAACCTGGCAGTCCGCCATGTCGGACAGCGCCTGCATTTGCGGCGCCCACAGTTTCTCGTCGCACAGCAGGCCCGGCAGCAGGACCAGGGGGATTTTCTCAGCCATTCCGTCTCAGCTCTTTTCTTTCAACCGCTTGATGAAGGGGATCATCGCCTTGAAGGCCGGGGTGTCGGCCCGGCCCAGCCATTCGAAGACGACCATCTCGGACGTGGCGACGAGCATACCGGCCAGTTCCATCCGGGCAAGCCCGCGCTGCCGGTCCTCAGGGTCGCGCGAGGCGACGGCATCGGCGACCACCACGACCTCGTAGCCCGCCGCCTGCAGCCCGAAGGCGGTCTGCAGCACGCAAACATGCGCCTCGGCACCGCACAGCACGACCCGGCGGCGCTTCAGCGCGGCGACGCGGCCGGCCATGCCCGGCTCCGCCATCGCATCGAAACATATCTTCTCGGCCACGGCATCGGGCGGCAGCAGCCCGGCCAGAGCCGGCACCACGCCGCCCAGCCCCTTCGGATACTGCACCGTCGCCAGCACCGGCACCTCCAGCTCCCGCGCGGCGCGCAGCAGCAGGCCGCAGGCCGCGGTCATGCCCGCCTGACCGTCGAGCGCCGGCAGCAGCCTTTCCTGCGCATCGACCAGCAGCATCGAACAATCGGCATGGTGAAGCAGCATCGGTCCCTCGCTTTGCGGCAAAAGCGCGCTCAATAGCCCGCGAAGCCAGACAAAAGTTGACAGAATCGCATGCAACTCTAATATCGCCCGCGACGACAGGCGGTATTTTATTCGCCTGAGGCGCCATTTCCAAAGAACGGACCATAATGGGTTTCTCAGACCTGGGACTTAGCCCGGACCTCCTGCGCGCCATCGAGGACGCAGGCTATACGACACCGACTCCCATCCAGGAGCAGGCGATTCCGCAGGTCCTGATGGGCCGCGACGTCCTGGGTGTCGCCCAGACCGGCACCGGCAAGACCGCCAGCTTCACCCTGCCGATGATCGAAATCCTGGGCAAGGGCCGGGCCAAGGCCCGCATGCCGCGCTCGCTCATCCTGGAGCCGACGCGCGAACTGGCCGCCCAGGTCGCCGAGAATTTCGAGAAATACGGCAAGTACCAAAAGCTGAACATGGCGCTGCTGATCGGCGGCGTCTCCTTCGCCGACCAGGAAAAGAAAATCGACCGCGGCGTCGATGTGCTGATCGCTACGCCGGGCCGGTTGCTGGACCATTTCGGGCGCGGCAAGATCCTGCTGCAGGATGTGAAGATCCTCGTCATCGACGAGGCCGACCGCATGCTGGATATGGGCTTCATCCCGGATATCGAGCGCATCGTCGGCGTGCTGCCGAAAATCCGCCAGACGCTGTTCTTCTCCGCCACCATGGCGCCGGAAATCCGCAAGCTTTCCGACAAGTTCCTGATGAACCCGAAGGAAATCAGCGTCGCCAAGCAGGCCAGCACGGCCGATACGGTGGCGCAGCATCTGGTCGTCGTCGGCTCCAAGGCCAAGCGCGAGGCGCTGCGCAGCCTGATCCGCTCGGAGAATGTGAAGAACGCCTTCATCTTCTGTAACCGCAAGCGCGACATCGGCACGCTGCAGAAGTCGCTGACGCAGCACGGCTTTTCCGCCGTGGCGCTGCATGGTGACATGACCCAGCCGGCCCGTACCGAGACGCTGGCGAAGTTCAAGAACAACGAAGTGTCGCTGCTGGTCTGCTCCGACGTGGCGGCGCGCGGCCTCGACATCCAGGCGGTCAGCCACGTCTTCAATTTCGACGTACCGAGCAACGCGGAGGATTACGTCCACCGCATCGGCCGCACCGGCCGCGCCGGCATGACCGGCCGCGCCTATACCATCGCCACGCCCGAGGACGCGAAATATGTCGCGGCCATCGAGAACCTGATCGGCAAGCCGATTCCGCGCATCACCCCGGATGACGTAGACGCCGAGGAGCTGGACATGAGCGACGTCGGCGGCAAGCGCCGCCGTGGCCGCAGCAAGGGCAAGCCGGAGGCGAAGGCCGACGAGCCGAAGAAGGCCGCGTCCGCCGAGAAGCCTGCCGCGAAGAAGGCCGCCAAGGACAAGCCGGTCTCTGAGAAGCCCACCAGGGAAAAGCCGGCCCGGGAAAAATCTGCCAGGACGGAACCCCGCCCCGAGGCACCAAGGCACGAGCCGATCCGCGACCGCCGCGACGAACCGAAGCGTGAGCGGGATCGCCGATATTCACGCGACGACGAGCCCGTGGAAGTGACCGCCGGCTTTGGCGACGATGTGCCGGCCTTCCTGCTGCGGACGGTGAAGCTGAAGAAGAGTGCGTAAGCCATGAAAGCCATCTTCATCATGGTGAAGTGCGACCTCGGCCAGGCCTACAAGGTGGCCGACGAGGCGGTGCAGGGCGTCGAACAGGTCTCCGAGGTCTATTCCACCTCCGGCCAGTACGACCTGCTGATGAAGTGCTATCTGGACGAGGATGCCGATATCGGCCATTTCGTGACCGAGCGCATCCAGACCCTGCCCGGCGTGAAGGACACCTTCACCCTGATCACCTTCAAGGCCTTCGGGTAAGGCGGCGTCTTTTCCTCGCCCTGACATAATTTCTTACCGTCACCCCCGCACTTGTTGCGGGGGTCCATGTTTCAGCCTGCTGGATCGCCGGTCGGGTAAGCTGAAGTCTGGATTCCCGCAACAAGTGCGGGAATGACGATCTTGGAAATCTACATTGCCGTTTGGTTTCAAATCCGCCTGCGCTAGGATGCCCGCCGTCTGACGACCCTGCATCCGGGAGGCTTGGGAACATATGAAACGGGCATCGCTGCTGGCCGCGGCCGCATTCCTCGCATCTTTCAGCCTGGCGCCGGCACACGCCGCCGAGCCGCTGAAGATCGGCTTCATCTCCACCCTGTCCGGCCCCGGTGCGGCGCTGGGCAAGGATCTGCTGGACGGCTTCAATCTCGGCATCGAGCAGTCCGGCGGCAAGCTGGGCGGCCGCACGGTCGAGCTGGTGACCGGCGACGACCAGCTGAAGCCCGATGTCGGCCGCCAGCTGGCCGAGCGCATGATCCAGCGCGACAAGGTGGACCTGATCGCCGGCGTCGTGTTCTCCAACGTCATGATGGCGGTCGCCAAGCCGATCTTCGATTCCAAGACCTTCATGCTGAGCCTGAATGCCGGCCCTTCGGCGCTGGCCGGCAACCGTTGCAGCCCCTACTTCTTCAACGTCGCCTGGCAGAACGACCAGAGCCACGAGGCGATGGGCAAGCATGTGAAGGATCAGGGCTTCAAGCGCGTCTATCTGATGGCGCCGAACTATCCCGCCGGCAAGGACGCGCTGACCGGCTTCAAGCGCTATTACAGCGGCGGCGAGATCATCGGCGAGGTCTATACCCAGATCAACCAGCCGGACTACGCGGCGGAGCTGGCGCAGCTGCGCGCCGCCAAGCCGGACGCGGTCTATATCTTCTATCCCGGCGGCATGGGCGTGAACTTCATCAAGCAGTACGCGCAGGCCGGGCTGAAGGAGGAAGTGCCGCTGTTCGGCCCGTCCTTCAGCTTCGACCAGACCATCCTGCCGGCGGTTGGCGACGCGGCACTGGGCGTCTACAACACCGGCTTCTGGAGCCCGGACATGCCGAACGACCAGAACCAGAAGTTCGTGAAGGCGTTCGAGGCGAAGTACAGCCGCCCGCCCTCACCCTTCGCGGCACAGGCCTATGACGGCGCGCTGCTGCTCGCCTCCGCGCTGGCCGAGACCGGCGGCAGCGTGAAGGACGAGGCGAAGTTCCGCGGCGCCATGCGCGCCGCGAAGTTCGAATCGGTGCGTGGCCCGTTCGCCTTCAACACCAACCACTACCCGATCCAGAATTTCTATCTGCGCCAGGTGGTGAAGAACGACGAGGGCCGCATCACCAACAAGCTGATCGGCACGGTGTTCGCGCGGCACATGGACGCCTATCACGACCAGTGCAAGATGAAGTGAGCCACGAGACGACAATCATCGTGAACGGGGATCGCGTCAGCGCGGTCCCCGTCGCCATTCCGGACGCCGCATGACCCTCCTGCTCTTCATCGAACAGGTCCTGAACGGGCTGCAGCTCGGCACCATGCTGTTCCTCATGGCAGCCGGGCTGACGCTGGTGTTCGGCATCATGCATCTGATCAACCTGGCGCATGGCTCGCTCTACATGATCGGCGCCTATGTTGCGGCCACCGTCCAGCAGGCAACCGGCAGCTTCCTGCTGGGGCTGCTGGCCGCCTTGCCGGCGGCTGCGCTGGTCGGCATGGCGATGGAGGCCATTGCCCTGCGCCGCCTCTATGACCGCGACCATCTGGACCAGGTGCTGGCGACCTTCGGGCTGATCCTGTTCTTCAACGAGCTGGTGAAGATCCTCTGGGGGCCGCAGGCCTATTTCATGGCGGTGCCGGAGATGCTGTCGGGCAGCGTGGAAATCCTGCCCGGCGCGCCCTACCCCGCCTACCGGCTGGCCATCGTCGCAGCCGGCATCGCGGCGGCGCTGTTTCTCTATCTTCTCATCACCCGCACGCGCATCGGCATGCTGATCCGTGCCGGGGCCACCAACCGCGAGATGGTGAACGCGCTGGGCGTGAATGTGGACCGGCTCTACATGCTGGTGTTCGGGCTGGGCGCAGCGCTGGCCGGGCTGGCCGGCGTGATAGCCGGGCCGCTGCTGGCGCTGGAGGTCGGCATGGGCGAGAACATCCTGATCCTTGCCTTCGTGGTCATCGTCATCGGCGGCATCGGCTCGGTGCGCGGCGCCTTCGTGGCGGCGCTGCTGGTCGGCATCGCCGACACCTTCGGGCGCGTGCTGCTGCCCGGTGCGCTGTCGGAAATGACGATCTATATCCTGATGGCGGCAATCCTGGTCTGGCGGCCGCAAGGGCTGTTTCCCGCACATGCGTGACCTTCTGCGCCGCATCATCCTGTGGGGCGGGCTTGCCCTGCTCTGTGTGCTGCCGCCGCTGGCCGACGCGCTGGGCGAGGGCTTCTATACGGTGATGGTCAGCCGCGTGCTGATCCTGGCGCTGGGCGCGGTCAGCCTGAACCTGATCCTGGGCTATGGCGGCATGGTCAGCTTCGGCCACGCCGCCTATCTGGGGATCGGCGCCTATGTGGTGGGCATCCTGTCCTACCATTCCGGCGAGTGGTTCGGCACCGAGAGCGCCTTTGTCGCCTTCCCCGCCGCCATGCTGGTCTCCGCCCTGTTCGCGCTGGTGACCGGCGCCATCAGCCTGCGCACCAGCGGCGTCTATTTCATCATGATCACGCTGGCCTTCGCGCAGATGGTCTATTTCTTCTTCGTCTCGCAGCAGGAATATGGCGGGATGGACGGCATGCAGATGTGGGCCCGCTCCGATGCCGGCCCGCTCGACCTGTCGGACGATGCCAGCTTCTACTACCTCGCCCTCGTCCTGCTGCTGGCGGTGCTGTTCCTGAAATACCGGCTTGTGCATTCCCGCTTCGGGCTGGTGCTGCGCGGCATCCGCGAGAATGAGCGCCGCATGAAGGCGCTGGGCTTCGCGACCTACCGATACAAGCTGGCGGCCTTCGTGCTGTCCGGCATGGTGGCCGGGCTGGCCGGCGCGATGATGGCGAACCTGACGGAATTCGTCAGCCCGTCGCTGCTGCACTGGACACGTTCCGGCGAGCTGATGGTCATGGTCATCCTGGGCGGCATGGGCTCCATCGCCGGGCCGGTGCTGGGCGCCTTCGCCTTCCTGGTGCTGGAGGATGTGCTGGCCGAAATCACCCAGCACTGGATGATCGTACTGGGGCCGCTGCTCATCCTCATCGTGCTGCTGGCGCGGCGCGGCCTCTACGGGCTGCTGACGCCGGAAGGCAGCAATAAATGAGCGCGCTGCTCTCCATCCAGGGGCTGGAGAAGCGTTTCGGCGGGGTGACTGCCACCGACAGCCTGACGCTCGACATACTGCCGGGCGAACTCCACGCCATCATCGGGCCGAACGGGGCCGGCAAGACCACGCTGATCGGCCAGCTGTCCGGCGAGATCGCGCCCGATGCCGGGTCCATCCGCTTCAAGGGCCAGGCGATAACCGCTCTGCCGGTCGAGCGGCGCGCGCTGCTGGGGCTCGCCCGATCCTTCCAGGTCACCAGCGTCCTGCAGGGCTTCACCGCGCTGGAGAATGTGCTGCTGGCGGCGCAGGCGCATGACGGCCACAGCTTCCGCTTCTGGAAGCCCGTCCTCGCCGAGACGGCGCTGCGCGATACTGCCATGGCGGTGCTGGAACAGGTCGGCCTCGCCGGTCGCGCCGCTGTTCCCGCTGCGGCATTGGCGCATGGCGAGCAGCGCCAGCTGGAGCTTGCCATGGCGCTGGCTGGCAAGCCGGACCTGCTGCTGCTGGACGAACCGATGGCCGGCATGGGGCCGGAGGAATCGGTGCGCATGACCGAGCTGCTGGCCGGACTGAAAGGCAGCGTCACCATCCTGCTGGTCGAGCACGACATGGACGCAGTGTTCCGCCTGGCCGACCGCATAACCGTGCTGGTCTATGGAAGCGCCATCGCCACCGGCACGCCGGACGCGATCCGCGCCGACGAATCCGTGCGCGCCGCCTATTTGGGGAGCGATTCCTGATGCTGCGGCTGAGCGGGGTGGAAAGCTTCTACGGTGCCAGCCAGGTACTGTTCGGCATCGATCTGGAGGTCGGCGCCGGCGAGGTCGCCACGCTGCTTGGCCGCAACGGCATGGGCAAGACCACGACCGTCCGCGCCATTCTGGGCCTCACCCCGCCGCGTCAGGGCGAGATCGCGCTGGACGGGCAGCGGCTGGACGGGCTGCCGCCCTACCGCATAGCGCGGGCGGGCATCGGGCTGGTGCCCGAAGGGCGTCATGTCTTCCCCACCCTTTCCGTCCGCGAGAATTTGATCGCCACCGCGCGCGGCGGCGGCTGGACCGAGGAGCGCGTCTTCGCCCTGTTCCCGCGCCTGTCCGAACGCGCCGGGCAGCGTGCCGGGACACTATCGGGCGGCGAACAGCAGATGCTGGCCATCGGCCGGGCGCTGATGACCAACCCGCGCCTGCTGATCCTGGACGAGGCGACGGAAGGGCTGGCGCCGCTGATCCGCGAGGAAATCTGGCGCTGCGTCGAGGCACTGAAGGCGGACGGCCAGGCGATCCTGCTGATCGACAAGAATATCGATGCGCTGCTGCGCCTCGCCGACCGGCACCACATCATCGAGAAGGGCCGCATTGTCTGGACCGGCGGCTCCGCGGAACTCGCCGCCGACGAGGCGCTGCGCCACCGCTATCTGGGTGTTTAGGCCAGCAGTAGCATCCCCAGGCTGTAGAGCGCGACGATACTCAGCATCAGCCTGAGGTTGGTGCCATAGGCGAGCTGCCGGGCGGAAACCTCGAACAGCTTGGCGCACACCAGGAAGGAGATCGAGCCCATCGCAGCCAGCGCGCCGAAAGCCCAGCCGATCAGCCCGGCCAGCGCCAGCAGCGCCAGATGCAGCTGGTCCGGCATGTGCGGGCCGAACAGGGTCAGCAGCACGGTCATCGG
>NZ_JAKUSO010000097.1:0-7563 GCF_022449305.1 Oceanibaculum sp.
AAGCGCGCGCGAGCTGGGCGACTGCCCCCAGAACTTGCAGGGAGAACATGCCCTGGGGTGTCGATGTGTCGATCGGGTCGCTCAGCGAGCGGAAATGCGCTCCCTTTGCATTCAGATCGTCGATAACTTCCAACAGATGGGTCACCGAGCGGGCGAGGCGATCGAGCCGAACGACGACCAATGTTTCGCCCGGAGCAATCTCTCGAATCAGCCTGGCAAGGGCAGGGCGAGCGCGCGAGGCGCCGGAACCGTATTCCTCCACGATTGTCTCGCAGCCCGCCGATCGGAGCTCCAGTTCCTGTGCTTCTGTCGCCTGCTCGTCTGTAGAGACGCGCGCATAGCCGATAAGCCGTCCCACAGGCTGATGAGAAGAGCGATTGAGCGTTGATTTGGCCATTTGGGACGCCTGAGAGCCGATAAGAGAGAAATTTTCCAATTGAAGAGGGTATGCATAACTGATCGTTTGTAAACGTCTTTTGAGTGCCTTTTCCACGACCCGAACCGTCAAAACCCCAGGAAAACCGGGCCCTCTCGTCGACCTGAGCGCGGACTGCCGGGCATTTGTTCAATTCAGAAGGCCTCAGACTGCATATCGGCGAACGCGAGTTTACGGGGCAGTCTATGACGGAAGTTAAATTCGTGGTAGCTTCCGCATAAATGCGTAAGACACGAAAAAACAATGCCTTATGAAATTGGAAAGTTGAGCCTCGAGGCTCTCTTGAAGCCGATATCGGCGGCTGAAGATGCATGTGGCTTTTAGCTACCGATTTCAATTGAAGCCGTAAGCTGAACGCCAGACCGCCGAATTTTACTTTGCGGTTTCATGCAGGGAGCAGGGCAGGGGCGTTCACAGTCCGGCCGCCTTGGTGAGGTTGACCCGGAAGCGGTCCCGCCGGCGCTGGTATTTGCGGGTCATTTCCGCCGAGGCGTGACCGAGCTGCTTCTGCACATAGCGTTCTTCAACCTCAGCGGACGAGGCCAGCCCAGCCCTCAAAGAATGGCCCGCGAATTTATCGGCACGGTCTTTCTCGCCGAGATCGCCGCGCACGCCGGCGGCCAGGGCCGCTTTCTTGACGAGACGCGCGACTTCCTGGTCATGCAGCCGATCCGGCCCGACGTCCTTGCCCTGGCGGCGCACCCGCCGGAACAGCGGGCCCTTTTCGATCCTGGCGAACCTGATCCAGGTCTCCAGCGCGACGACCGGGCAGGTGGCATCGGACGATCCGCGGCCGATTTCGACCTCGCGCCAGCCGGTCTTGCCGCGCAGGGTCAGCAGCAGGCCCTTGTCCAGGACCTCGATCCAGCCGCGGCCGTCTTCGGTCTGGTCGCGGCCAAGGTCGAGGCCGGTGAGTTCCGAGCGGCGCAAACCGCCGGCAAAGCCGATCAGCAGCATGGCGTGGTCCCTGAGACCGCGCAGGTTTTTCCGATCGAGCGTTTCCAGCATGGCGATCAGGTCTTCCGGCGTGAGGGCTTCCTTTTGGCGGGGAGGGGAAGCGTGCTTGTTGCGGATGCCGGCGAGCACGGTGGCGATCGCGCGATCCTTGCGGTCGAGCCTTGCGCCGCCGTGCTGCGCGTAGTTCCAGGACAGCGACGACAGCCGCCGCTCGATGGTGGCGACCGAAGCGGGTTTGCCGCCGCGGTCCACCGTGCCGGACGCGCAGGCAGTGATGTAAAGTCCGACCACGTGCGGATCCGGGGGCAGGGGCGCAAAATTCTGGCGCCGGCACCAGGCGGTAAAATGCTTCCAGTCGGAGGCATAGGCGCGGCGCGTGTTGGTGGAGGACGCGGCTTCGACATAGGAGCGGGCCCGCTCGGTGAGCTCCTGAAGGTGGCCCGGCAGGCCAGACGTGGCTTCGGCAAGAGGGGAGGGGAGCCCGGCTGACGCCTGTGCTTTGGCTTCCTCAGTGGATACCGCCGGGCCGTCAGACGGCGCAGCGTCCTCCTGGGCGTGATTTTCGGGGTTCTGGTCGCTGATATGGGGCATTTCTTCTATAAAGAGCAAAATGAACGATAAGGCAACATTATCGTTCTTTTTTATCCACCGACAGGCGGTGCGGTTTTTCTGCTTTTTCGTCGCTATAACCGCACATGCCGTGTAGGCTTGCATTCATGGATTCGCTCGATATCGCCTCTGCTGAAACCACCGCCATACTCCTACCACTGCCAGGCTGGGCCGTGCCGCGGGGGACGATCGCCTGCGAGGCGGACGCCGCCTTCGCCGCCGGCATCGCCCTGAAATCCCTCGACGATCTGGTCCGCGCCGCGCCAGCGTGGGCCGGCTGCTGGCGCGCCCGCCAGGCGCTGGAAAGCGCGGCGGCCGCGGTCCGGCTCTCGGGCCGGAACGAGGAACAGGCAGAGCTCATGGACGCGGTCCTGCTGACCGCTCCCGGCGACGACCCGGGCCCCGCCGGCCGGATTTTTGGGGCGTTCAACAAACTGGCCAACAGGCATGGCGGCCTCACCACGCCCTTTCTCGCCGATCTCGCCGAGCTGATGGGGTTTTCCTTCGACGAGTCCCTGGCCCAGTCCCTCGATCAGGTCGACGCCGCGCTGCAATCGGGCCGGGCGGCGCCGTTCGCCGCCGCCGACCTGATAACAGCGATCTGGTCCACCCGCCCCGATGCCGAAATCCTCGCCTTCGCGCTCGCCGACTGGCTGATCGCCCAAAAACTGTCCTGGGTTTCCTGCGTGCCGCTGCTGATGGGCCAGCGTTATGGCCCGGCCTTCCGCACGCCAGGCGGCCGGGGACGGCTGCACCCGGGCGAGGCCGGTTTCCCGGCGGCTGTCTGCCAGGCGCTCGTCGAGGCGACCCGGACTGCCTTGCGCTCGGCCGGCGACATCGCCCGGCGGGCCGATCGCCTGGCAGCCGTGGCACCAAAAATCCGGACGAAAGGTGCGGACGCCGTCTACCAGAAATTGCTCGAGGAGGCAGCGGTTGCCGGGACTGCGCCCGGAACGGAGCTCTCCCGGTGGGCAAGCACCCGGCTGTTCGACCGGCTTGAGAGTTTTGGGGCGGTGCGCGAATTTTCCGGGCGCTCCTCCTTCCGGATCTATGGGCTTTGAGGGGACGACGGTGATGTCTTCGACGACGGCCCGTAACCGGACGGCAAAGCAAAATGCAGAAATACCGCTGGACAGGGAGCTCGCTGACCTGCCGCCGGACTTGCGCTGGCGCGAATGGATGCTGCGGGTGGAGGCGGTGATTTTTGCCTCCGCCGAGCCGGTCTCCCGCGAAGTCCTCGCCCGGGTCGTCGGCAAGGAGGTCAGCATCGACCTGCTGATCGACGATCTCATGGACGACCTCCTGGGTAGGCCTTACGAAATTGTCTCTGTTGCCGGCGGATGGCAGCACCGCACGCGGGGTGCTTATGGTCCGGTGATCCGGGCAGCGCAGGCGCCGGTACGGTCCCCCGCGCCTTCGCTCTCCAGGACCGAGGCCGCGGTGCTGACGGCGATCGCCTATCTGCAGCCTGTCACCCGCGGCGAGCTCACCCAGCTGTTCGGCAAGGAGGTCAGCCGCGATACCATCGCCGGCCTGCGGCAAGCCGGCTTCCTCGGCACGGGTCCCCGCAGCCCGGCTCCCGGCGCGCCGTATACCTATGTCACGACCAAACACTTCCTGTCGGCGTTCAGCCTGAACACGCTGCGCGACCTGCCCGACATCGAGCGGCTCGAGGACGCCGGGCTGCTCAGCCGTCAGGTGCCCGAGACGGACCTGATCGCGCAGCAAGAGGGCGCGGACGAGGCCCTCAACGAGGACGGGGAGCACGCTCTCTGATGTCAAGATAGGCGGCCAGCAGGGCGGGTAGGTCCGCTTTCGGTGCGCTGCGAGGCGGAGATGCCTGAAGGTGCCCGCCCCGCTCCAACGCCTTCGCGAGCTGCCCCATCAAGGCACCGGTTCCGCCCGCCGCCAGGATCAGGCGCCGCCAATGCACGACGACACCATCGTCGCCGGCCGTCAGCCAGGTGCAGGGCGTGTGGGCGAGCTGCTCGAAGCAGCGCCTGCGCGCCGAGGCGGACAGTCCCGATAAAGTCGATGTTGGGGCGAGGCCAGCGATGGCCGGAAGACGCTGGAGACACTTGAAGAGCGGGCTGCCGCCCTGATTTCCAGTCAGTCTTCCGGTCACCGCCTCCAGGCGGCAGATGTCGTCGATACATCGCTCCAGCCGCCGCGCCGCCGTGCTGACGGCAACCTTCGGCGCGCGGCGCAGATCGAACCCGCAGCGGACGCACAGATGCTGAGGGACGAGGTCGGGCTGGTCGGACGCCGCAATGCCGCTGCCGCAAGACCGGCATCGGTCGCGCAAGCCGCAACCATGGTCCGGACAGGAAATCCACGTCGCCAGCCGCCAGCGCCGGCGGAAATACGACTGGGCGTCCTCGGCCAGACAGCAAGAGCAGTATTGTAGCCATGTCGACCTGCTGCGGCGTACGCGGCTGCGAAGCGGCAGGAGCAGGGGACGCCAGGCAGAACGCGTCAGCGACATTGCCGCGAGCTTCTGCCGCGAGACCCCGGTATGCGTGAGGAGGCAGGCCGCAACGGGCGCGGGAAGCCGGAGGTCGAGAGCGGCGGACCACAATCCTGATCCTGGCCCTGATCCTGGCCTTGATGCTGACCCGAGCACCCGGGCGAAGTCCCGGGGCGCAACACCGTTGGCAATGGCCAGACGATGCAGCCAGCTCGACAGCAGCTCCTCGGACTGCGGCGCGACGATGACCGGCCAGCGCTGCGAGACGACATCACGGTAGCGCGGACCGATGCCTATCTCCAGACCGCGGCCGCCGGCCGCCGTCACAGCAGGGTCTCGCGCAGCAACGGATTGCGACGCTGCGAGATCGGCACATGGCGCAGATCATCGATCCCGGCCGGTGTCATCCGCTCCTCTCCGGATCGGATGGCTGCAACCGCCGCCTTGGTGACGATCGCGACGATCTCACCGATCAATCCCTCCGAAAGGCCGAAGATCCGCCGCGCCAACGGTTCGTCCGACAGGTTCGACGGTCGTGCCAGCGGCAAGGCCGCCTCGAGACTGTCCAGAAGCGTGAGATAGGCCTCGTCATAGGACCAGCGCGGCACGGCGAGAAGATCGAACCGGCTCGCCATCTCGCTGGTGGCGTTGACGAAATCGTAGACGGCCACCTCTCCGATCAGAACCGGAGAGACATCGTATTGGCGGCCGATCCGTCGCAGGAACGCAAACACCGCCTCGATGTCCCGTGTCCGGCCGCGCAGCGCATTGTGGAACTCGTCGAAGATCAGCACCTTCGGTTTGAGGCTGGCCAGCAAATGATCGGTTTGCTCGGCCTGCCGACGGTGAGGTCGGCAGTCGCCGAAGGGCGCTCGCAGGGCCTGAAGAAGACCGGCGTAAAAGTGACCAAGACCTGCCCCCTCGCGCGTCTGAACGACCCATACCTTCTGGACCGGCGAGGTCCTCAGATGCTCGACCGCGAAGCGCTCGGCGATCATTGTCTTGCCATTGGCATAGGGCCCGACCAACATCAGTCCCTGGGTCCGCAACGACAGCGGTCGCAAGAGCAACTCCTCCAGCCGCCGGTGGGCGTCCCTGGCAACCTGGTGCCCGATCCAGCGCGGCGCGCGGACATAGGCAACCCGCTGCTCCGGGTCCCGGTCAAGATACGGCCGGACATGGTCGAGCAGATGATCGGCCATGGCCGGCTACCAATCCTCCACTGGCAGTGTCCGCTTCCGGCGCACGGGATGGTCGGCGGGACCCGGTGCCGGCTCCGGCAGGGTGTCATAGGGCTTTGTCGCCGCGCTGGCGTGGGCGCTGCGTACGGCATCACGCAACTGGCGCTTTGACGGTTTTGCGGCTTGGACAACGGTTGCGATTTCCCGGCGGAGCGCCACTTTTGCCACGCTTGAACGGTGGTTTGCCGCACGCCGGCGGACGCGCTCGCCCTGATGCTCCCACAGGGTCAGGGATGCAAGCGCGCCATCGCGCCGGCCGACGGGCCGAAACTGCCTTGTGTCCGGATCCCGGACATAGACATGGCTGATGTCACGGGGATCGTAGCGCACGTCCAGCTTTCCCAACCGGTCACGCTGTGGAACGAAACTGCCGAGCCACGGCGCGTAGTAGTGCAAGGCAAACAGGCTGATCCCCTGCGGTGACAATTGCCGTTCCGTTCCGGGCAGGAACGACAGGAGCACGCCCTGCGGATCGTCCCCGAAGTGCGGCAGCCTTGCAGCGTTACGGTGCCATTCCGTCATCGGCACCTTCAGCGTCTTGGAATTTTCCTGGCAGTTGTGATCGAGCACGGCGAGAGCCACGCACCGCTCCAGCTCCGCGAAGGTCAGCCGGGCGCGCTGCGCGCACGGATAATCGTCGCGATCGGCAATAGAGCGCCCGGACGACCCTGGACAGGTGGCAAGAACCGCGTTCAGCTTGCCCAGCAACCGCTCGACCACACCGCCCTGATGAACCCGGCCCCGATCGCGATAGCGGATGCGGATAGAATAGTCGTCGCAGCCGCGTTGGAATGCGTGTCCCTTGAACTCCCGGGCGGAATCCGTAACAAGCAGCTGCGGCCGGCCGAACATGGGCCAGGCATGATCGAGACGGCGGGCGGCCAGCCATGTGTCTTTCGGGCACAGCGCCTGGGCGAGGCAAAGGGCGACGGACAGGACCGAAGGCTTTTCCAGAGTGAGGCAGAAGCCGAGAATGCAGCGGGTCGCCACGTCGGTGACGATCGTCAGGTAGGGCCGGCCGACGAACAGCCCGCTGCCGTCGACAACCTCCACGAAATGAATATCGGCCGGCGTATGGTCGATCTGGCAGACGTCGAGCGGACGGGCTGCCTGAATATAACCCGGCCGTGGCTTCAGCCGGTGCAGGTGCTTCGGGTTGGCCGACCGCTTCCCGGCGATCTCTTCGGGCGAAAACAACACCGGGATCCGACGGGCGACCGTAACATAGGAGGGTTGGGGAAGTCCGGCTTCCTCACAACGGGCACGGATCTCGGCGACGGCCGGGGCAAGGGGCGGCGCTTCCAGCGTCAGCCATTGCGTACGCAGCGTCGCGGCGATGATGGCCTCGATCTCTTCGGAAAGCCGTTTGCGCCGGGTTGCGGCACTGCGCGGCACCAGCGCGCTCACCCGGCGTTCGCCGCGATAGCGGGCGAGCAGATTGTAGACCTGACGCATCGACAGGCGCAGCTCCGCCGCAGCCCGCGCAATGGCTGGCTGCCTTGGACCTGAGCCATCGAGAACCCTGTCAAGTTCACGGGCGATCCGACGCGCCGTCGTCCATTGCGCGTCCGAAACCGACCGGATGGCCGTTGACGCCTGATCGTGCAATCGTTTTGACAAACCGGAGGGTCACTGAAATCGTTAGCGAAAAAACGCGTCACTTCTAGACGCTAAACCTAACAGACCAATGACATTTGCCCGATTGAAATGCCAAAGCAAAAGCCACAAGGACGCGTTGGCGCGGCTGGATGAGCGTGTCGCCCGCTCAGAAGTCGGGCAGGGTTTTGCAGAGCGGGCCGATTTCTTCGAGGCTGTCTCCAACATGTGGGTTGCCGGCGAGCTCGTCCATCTGG
>NZ_JAKUSO010000098.1:0-7186 GCF_022449305.1 Oceanibaculum sp.
CTTTGAAGGTGTCTGGTGGGCCAAGCGCGAAGAGATCGCCGAGTGGTACCTGGAAAACCACGAGAGCCACATCGCATGACAACCGACGGCCATCCGCCGTTTCGTGCCGAACACGTCGGTAGCTTCGTTCGCCCCGAGCGCCTGCATCAGGCCGCGCGCGCCGGCGCGGCTGATCGCCTGGCTGTCGAAATTGCTCTCCTGCCGGATCAGCGAGAGGATGAGCGACTGCTTCGGGTGTCCTTCGGCGATATTGCCGGGCAGCGGATAGCCGGCTTCGATCAGTTGCAGCCCGTCCTGCGCGAACTGGCGGGCAAGGCGGACGCCGACATCGGGGTTGCCATTGGCCTGGCCGAGATCGGCGACCAGCTGGCGCTCGCCGGGACTGTCGGCCTGGCGTGCCACCGCGTCGAGGAAGGTGGAGAGCAGCTTCGGCTGGTCGATCTCGCCCAGCCGGCGCACCAGCCGGACCAGCTCGTTCTTCTCGAAGGTAGCGATTTCCGCCTTGGTCGGAATCGGGTCGGCGGGCAGGGCGGGCAGCGGCCCTTCCAGCCGCGCCGCAGCCAGCTGGCCATAGAAGGTGGTGATATGGGCGCTGGCCTCACCATACCAGCGCGCGGCTTCCTCACGCCGGTTCAGCGCCTCGGCGGCACGGCCAGCCCAATAGGCGGCGCGGCTGCGGCTGATCGGTGTAGAGACGCCATCATGCATGCGGGTGAAATGGGTGAGCGCGTCCTTCTTGTCCTGCAGGAAGCGCAGCGCGACCCAGCCGGCCAGGAACTCGCCATCGGCGAACACTATGCCGCTCTTGGCGCCATGGCGGCTGGCGAGGTTATAGGCGTCGCTTATATGGCCGGCGTTCAGCGCCTCGCGGAAATGGTAGGCCCGCTCACGCCACCAGTAGCTGGCATTGGCAGGATCGGCCGGCGCCTTGGCCAGCAGCTCGCGGGCCTCGTCGGTGCGGCCCTTCATGCGGCGCCAGCGGATGCGCTCATACAGCAGGGAGGGATCGTCCTGCAGCGCCTTCGGCACGGCGTCGATGGCGGCATCGACACCGGGGCGCAGGTCGCGCAGCTTTATGCGCGCATTGGCCAGCGCGCGCAGGTCGGCGGGGACCAGCGGCAGCATGCGCTCGGCACTGGACAGGTGCCCTTCCCACAGCAGCCAGTCGAGCCGCCTGGCATGGTCCTGGGCGCGCAGCAGCCCGCCATAACTCTTCAGGAAGTCGGTCTCGACGCTCTTGCTGAACACGCTGCGCTGCCAGATGGTGCGGACCAGCCCGGTCAGCTTCTCCTTGTGGCCGCTGGCCTGCAGTGCCGCCAGCTGGCGCAGCCGCCCATCCTGCGTCAGCGGTGGAAACTCGTCGAACCATTGCGCAACCGCCGTCGCGGGCAGGGTATCCGGCATCTTCTGCTCACCGCGCAGGCGCAGCGTGTTGCGGTGCGGCCAGGACGGGTTGGCGTGCAGGAAGGCGGTGATCTCGGCGAAGGTGGCGTCGGTATCGGACCGCGTGAGGTCCATCCAGTGCAGCGCCTTGTCCAGCAGCGCGTCGCGGCTGCCCGCAGGCGCCTTGCTGGCGCTGGCGCGTGCCTCGGTCCACTTATCCGCCTGCGCCGCCTCGAAGACCCTGGTGTAGAGCTCCTTCTGCGCCGGCTTCAGCGTATCGGCAGCCACGACATGCCCGCCCGGCCAGGCGACCAGACACAGAAATAGCACTGCAAGACGAATTGGCATGCCGGCCCCTTGAACTGTTTATGGTCGTGACCCAAGCCGCGATCGGCTGATTTTTGGCGCGCCTTTTATCCTTTCAATCCTAACGTTTTCTTGGGCTTACAGCAAGATGTGCGCACTAAGCGATAATCGCGGTGCTGGCGTAGGAAGCCGATGTGTGCCAGCGCTGCCGGCATGCTTGCGGGGCGGGCGGTCGGGCGCTATGGTCTTCGGCCCTTCGCAGAGTGCGCAAGGGGGCGGGCCGCTGCAGGTCCGCGCAAACCGAAAGCCAGAGGGAGAACTCGTCATGGCCAAGCCGCCGTTCAGCGGTGCCATCACCGCCTTGATCACGCCGTTCGCAAACGGGGCGGTGGACGAGAAAAAATTCCAGGCTTTCGTGGACTGGCAGATCAAAGAAGGCATCAACGGCGTCGTGCCCTGCGGCACGACCGGCGAATCGCCGACGCTGAGCCATGAGGAGCATAACCGCGTCACCGCGCTGTGCGTCGAGGTCGCCAAGGGGCGCGTGCCGGTGATTGCCGGTACCGGCTCGAACTCGACCGCCGAGGCGATCAGCCTGACCCAGCACGCCCAGAAGGCCGGTGCCGATGCGGCGCTGATCGTCACGCCTTACTACAACAAGCCGACCCAGGCCGGCATGATTGCTCATTACAAGGCGATCCACGACGCGACCGACATTCCGATCATCATCTACAATATTCCCGGACGCTCGGTCGTGGACATGAAGGTGGAGACGATGGCGGAACTGGCGAAGCTGCCGCGCATCGTCGGCGTGAAGGACGCAACCAACGACTTGACCCGCCCGGTGACGACACGGCTTGCCATCGATGCGGATTTCGCCCAGCTCTCCGGCGAGGACGGCACCCAGGTGGCCTATCTGGGGCAGGGCGGGCATGGCTGCATCTCGGTCACCGCCAATGTGGCACCGCGTCTCTGCTCGGAGATGCATGCCGCGTGGAAGGCCGGGGATTTCACCAAGGTCCAGCAGATCAATGACCGGCTCATGCCGCTACATGAGGCGCTGTTCTGCGAATCCAGCCCCGGCCCGGTGAAATATGCCGCGTCGCTGCTGGGCAAGTCGGATGCCGCAACCCGGCTGCCGCTGACCGAGATCGCCGCGTCCAGCAAGGCGCGGGTCGAGGCGGCGATGAAAAGCGCGGGTCTGCTCAACTAACACGGATGTCAAAGCGGGGTTACCGCCATGTCGGGCGATAAGGCCGCCCAGAAGGCCGAGCGCTATCGGATTGTCGCCGATAACCGCCGGGCACGGCACGATTACTTCATCGAGGACACGCTGGAAGTCGGCATCATGCTGCTGGGCACGGAGGTGAAATCCCTCCGTGCCGGGCGGGCCAGCATCGGCGAATCCTACGCCGGGCCGAAGGCGGGCGAGCTGTATCTGTTCAACGCCCATATTCCGGAATACGGGCAGGCCGCGAACCAGATGAATCATGAGCCGCGGCGGACGCGCAAGCTCCTGGTGCATCGGCGCGAGCTGGCGAAGCTGCTCGGCATGGTGAAGCGCGAGGGCGCCACGCTGGTGCCGCTGCAGATGTATTTCAACGAACGCGGCATCGCCAAGCTGCAGCTCGGCCTCGCCAAGGGCAAGAAGCTGGCGGACAAGCGCGAGACGGCGAAGAAACGCGACTGGCAGCGCGACAAGGCCCGGTTGCTGCGCGAAAAGGGCTGATCCGGCTCTACAGCGAGGAGAACAGACCGTGTCGCAACGGCAAGCCTACCTGCTGCTGGCCCTGGCGGCCCTGTTCTGGGCCGCCAATCCGGCGCTGGGGCGTTTCCTGGTGGGCAGCGTGCCGCCGATCAGCCTGTCCTTCTGGCGCTGGAGCGGGGCGGTGATCGTGATGGCGCCGCTGGCGCTGCCGGCGCTGTGGAAGCAGCGCGCGACCCTTCGGCAGGACTGGCTGGCGGTGCTGGTGCTGGGCTTCCTGTCGGTCACCGGGTTCACCACGCTGGTCTATGTCGGGCTGCGCTATACGACGGCCACCAATTTGTCGCTGCTGAACGCCACCATGCCGGTGATGATCCTGATCGTCGCCCGGCTGCTGCTGGGCCATGTGATCGGCCGGCAGCGGCTGATGGGGGTGGCGGTGTGTCTGGCAGGGGTGGTGTTGATCGTCGGCCAGGGCAGCCTTGAGACGCTGCTGGCGGTGCGCTTCAACCCCGGCGACCCGATCATCCTGGCGGCGATGCTGTGCTGGGCCAGCTATTCCGTGCTGCTGGCGCGCCTGAAGCCGCGCCTGCCGATGCTGCCCTTCCAGCTAGCCGCCTTTGTCGCCGGCTGGTTTTTCCTCGGCCTCGGTTTTGCGTGGGAGGCGGCGGCGGGCGCGGCCTGGTGGCCGTCGCCGGCGGATGTCGGATGGGTGCCGCTGGTCAGCCTGGTCTTCCTGGCAGTGTTTCCCTCCGTGCTGGCCTTCCTGTTCTGGCAGAAGGGCATTGAGGCAACCTCGCCGGGTACGGCGGGCTACTTCATCTATCTGGTGCCGGTGTTCGGCACGCTGCTGGCGGTGCTGACGTTGGGGGAGCGGCTGTACTGGTTCCATTTTGCCGGCATGGCGGCGATCTTCGCCGGCATCTGGCTGGCCCAGCGGACTACAGCGAAAACCGGCTGATTGTCATGCCGCTGAGGTCATGGTCCGGCGTGCGCCCCGCCGCAAGGTCCGCGATCACCTGAGCCGAGCCGCAGGCATAGGTCCAACCATAGGTGCCGTGGCCGGTATTCAGCAGCAGGTTCGGCACGCGGCAGCTGCCCAGCACCGGCAGCCCGTCCGGTGTCAGCGGGCGCAACCCGCACCAGAACTCCGCTTCCCCACCGTCGATATCCGGGAACAGCGACAGGCCGCTCTCCAGCACCTGCCGGGCGCGTGCCTGTTCGAGGTTCAAATCGTATCCGGCGATATCGGCCATGCCGGCGATGCGCAGCCGACCGCCCAGCCGGCTCATCGCAACCTTCTTCTCGGCGATATAGAGGCTGACCTGCGGCGCGCTGTTGCTTGTCCCCACCGGCACGGTCGCGGAATAGCCCTTCACCGGATAGACCGGCAGCGATAGGCCAAGCTTGCGGGCGATCTGCGGCGAATGGCTACCGAGCGCCAGCACGAACAGCTCGCCGTCGATCTCGCCCTTGTCGGTGCGGACCGAAAGAATCTCGCCCTTGTGCAGCTCGACATCGCTTATGGCGTGGCCATAGCGGAAATCGACACCCAGTGCTTCGCAGCGTTCGGCGAGGCCGCGTGCGAACAGATGCGCGTCGCCGGTCTCGTCGGTCGGCAGGTGCAGGCAGGCGGTCAGCCGGTCGCGGGAGGCTTCCAGCGCCGGTTCAAGGGCGATGGCTTCCTCGACTGAGATGCGTTTCGCCGCGATTTCCGAACGTCGCAGGATCGCCTCGAAATCGGCGAGGTCGGCGACAGTTTCCGGCGTGGTGCAGAGCTTCAATATGCCCTTTTCCAGCTGGTCGTAGGCAAGACCGGTCTCCTGCTTCACGCCGGCCAGCATCCGCTGGCTGTATCGGCCGAATTCCAGCATGCGGCGGAACGTGGTCTCAAAGCGTTCCTGCCGGCATTCGGCGAGGAAGCGCAGACCCCAGAGCCATTGCGCCGGATCGGCTTTCAGGCGGAAGCGCATCGGGCTGTCGCCCCGCCGCATCCAGTCCAGCATCTGGCCGGGCACGCCGGGCGCGGCCCAGGGACCGGAGAGTGCTGCGGCGATCTGCGCGGCGTTGGCGAAGCTGGCCTCCAGCGCCGGTCCGGGCTGCCGGTCGATGACGGTGACCCGGTGCCCGTCGCGCGCCAGCCGGTAGGCGGTGGTGATGCCGATGATACCGGCGCCGAGGACTGTGATGCGCATGGCTCAGCCTTTCGCGGGCATGCCGCCGCGGATCGCCGGGATCAGCAGCGACAGCACGAACAGGCTGGCTGCCGCCACCACGATGGCCGGGCCGGTCGGCAGGTCGAAGCGCAGCGAGGCGGTCAGCCCCAGCACCACGGCAAGCATGCCGGTCAGGCTGGCATAGAGCGCCATGCGCTCCGGCGTGCGGGCGAAGGAGCGGGCGGCCGCCGCCGGGATGATCAGCAGCGAGGTGATCAGCAGCATGCCGATGATCTTCATGGCAATCGCCACGGTGATCGCCAGCAGCAGCACGAAGCCCAGCTTCACGCGTTCCACCGGCACGCCCTCGACGCGCGCCATCTCCTCATGCACCGTCATCGACAGCAGCGGGCGCCACAGCCAGACCATCAGCCCCATGACGACGGCGCCGCCGGCATAGATCATTGCCACATCGCGCCAGCCGACGGCCAGGATATCGCCGAACAGATAGCCCAGCAGATCGACACGCAGCGTGCTGAGGAAGGCGATGGTGACGAGGCCGAGCGACAGCGCGGTGTGCGACAGGATGCCCAGCAGCGTATCGCCGGGCAGCTTCTGCTGGCGCTGCCAGACCGGCAGCAGCAAGGCGATGGCGATGCAGCTGGCGAAGATGCCCAGGGTCAGGTCGATGCCCAGTACGAAGCCCAGCGCCACGCCCAGCAGCGCCGAATGCGCCAGCGTATCGCCGAAGAAGGCCATGCGCCGCCAGACGATGAAGGAACCAAGTGGGCCGGCAAGCGCCGCCACGCCAAGGCCGCCCAGCAGGGCGCGCAGGAAGAACTCATCCATGATGGTGGTGATGGTGCCCGTGATGGGGATGGGTGCAGCCGGCATTCTCCCCAGCATTCTCCCCGGAATTCTCCAGGGTGCTGTCCTCGTGCAGCGGCACCACGCCACCGCCCGGCGTGTGGTGGTGGTCGTGATGATGCTGATAGACCGCCAGCGCCCGCGCGGCGCGCGGTCCGAACAGCGACAGGTAGGCCGGGTCGCGGCTGACATCCTCGGGATGGCCGGTACAGCAGATATGGCCGTTCAGGCAGATAACCCGGTCGGTCGCCGCCATGACGAGGTGCAGATCGTGCGACACCATCAGCACGGCGCAGCCGCGTTCGCGCCGGATGCGTCCGATCAGCTCGTACAGCTCGACCTGGCCGTTCACGTCAACGCCCTGCGCCGGCTCGTCCAGCATCAGGATATCCGGCTGGTTCAGCAGGGCGCGGGCCAGCAGGGCGCGCTGCGTCTCGCCGCCGGACAGGCCCTGCATCGGCCGGTCGGCCAGATGCGCGATGCCGGTCTCCTGCATCGCCTGCCGGCGCGCGGCACTGCCGCCATTGCGCGACAATCCCAGAAACCGGTCCAGCGTGATCGGCAGCGTCGGGTCAATGGCAAGCCGTTGCGGCATGTAGCCGACCCGCAGGCCGGGACGCCGGGTGACAGTGCCGTCCTGTGCGGGGATCAGCCCCAGCAGGGCCCGCAGCAGCGTCGTCTTGCCGGAACCGTTGGGGCCGATGATGCAGACGATCTCGCCTGCCTGAAGGGCAAGGTCGATATGGTCCAGAACCGGTACCGCGCCGCG
>NZ_JAKUSO010000099.1:0-6977 GCF_022449305.1 Oceanibaculum sp.
GCCGCAGCAGCGGCATGGCCAGGGAAGCGGCGTCCATTCGTCAGCTTTCTTCGGCGGGGCTGTGGTCGAGCGGCGGGAAGATGTGCAGCCCGTCCGTCCCCAGCGGCAGGGGGACAGCGCGGTCCACCAGCGCCAGCGGCAGGGAGCCATAGAGATGCGGGAAAAGCTGGCCGCCGCGTGCCGGCTCCCACTTCAGCGCTGCGCCCAGTCGGCTGGCCTCGACGGCCACAAGGATCAGATCCGTCTCGCCGCGCCGGTGCTTGGCGGCGCTGCCCGGCAGCTGTTCGGCAGTCGAGAAATGCAGGAAACCATCGGCCTTGTCGTTGGCCGATCCATCATACTGTCCGCTCGCTTCGGCACTGCGCCAATCGGCTGCACGCGCCATGGTGTAAATCATTTTCGTCCGCATGCGCAGGACAGTAGGTCAAACCGGCGGTGGCCGGCAAGCGGCGGTGTCATGCGGTGCGAAGCCATGCAGGAGCGCCGAGGCTGATGCGCAACCCATTCCGGTCCAGCATGTCTTGGCCTTGCCGATAAAGCCGGGCTATGCTGTTCGCACAGAAACGATCAGAAGGATGCCGGGCCTATCCCGCCGCGATGCGGGCAACCGGCATTTCGCTTGCCCACCAGGAGTTAAGAAGATGCAGGCTTACAGCTATGTGGATGGCAAATGGCATGACGGCAATCCGCCGGTGCTGGGGCCGCTCAGTCACGCCACCTGGCTGTCCGGCATCATCTTCGATGGCGCCCGCGCCTTCGAGGGCACCACGCCCGACCTCGACCTGCATTGCGAACGCTCGATCCGTTCCGCCAAGGCGCTGGGCCTGCGCGCGCCGCTGACGGCGGGCGAGGTGCATGAGCTGTGCCTGGAAGGCGTGCGGAAATTCCCTAGCGGCACGCAGCTCTATATCCGTCCGATGTTCTTCGCCGAAAGCGGCTGGATCGACCCCGATCCCGAGACGACGCGCTTCATGCTGTCGGTCTATGAATCGCCGATGCCGGACCCGACCGGCAATTTCCGCGCGATGATCTCGCCCTATCGCCGGCCGACGCCGGAGACCGCCCCGACCGATGCCAAGGCATCCTGCCTCTATCCGAACAGCGGTCGGGCGATGCGGCTGGCGCGCGAGAGCGGCTTTGAGAATGCAGTGATCCTGGACCAGATCGGCAATGTCGCGGAATTCGCCACCTCCAACCTGTTCATGGTGAAGGACGGCACGGTGATGACGCCAGCGCCGAATGGCTGCTTCCTGAACGGCATCACCCGCCAGCGTGTCATCAAGCTGCTGCGCGACGCGGGAACCAGCGTGGTCGAATGCCAGGTGACGGTGAACGACCTGATGAATGCCGACGAGATTTTCTCCACCGGCAATTACGCCAAGGTGCAGCCCTGCACCGGCGTCGGTGATCGCAGCCTGCAGCCGGGGCCGGTCTATACGCTCGCCCGCAAGCTGTACTGGGAATTCGCCCATAAGGGGTGAGGCTGCCGGCGCCATAAGAGGGCTTTCTGGCCCCTATCAATCAGCATTTTTTATGTGTCACCCCCGCACTTGTTGCGGGGGGCCATTTTTCAGCGTGCACTTTCTTTGGTCGAGCTGGCTGATGTCTGGATTCCCGGCACAAGGCCGGGAATGACATGCGAGAACTAGAGTTGCTGCCCCCTCAGCCCGGCAGGACGGTGATCGCCGCTGCTGCCGGGGAATGCGGGTGGGCGCCGCCGTAATTCACGCCGCCTTCGCGCAGCACGACCTGCGGCGTGGCATAGCTGGTCGGTAAGATGGTCGGCTCGGTCAGCGTCACCGGCGCCACCTTCTCCAGCGCGTCCAGCACCGCGGCGTCAAGGTCCGGATGGGCCTCGATGCGGTCCGGGCCGTCGACATTGATGCGCGGTGCGTGCATTGCGGTCTCAAGGTCCATGCCGCGCTCCGCCAGGAACAGGCTGAGCTGGAACACCGCCGGGAAGATGCGCCGGCCGCCCGAGGCGCCGATCGCGAACCAGCCCTCGCCATCCTTCGTCACCATGGCCGGCGACATGTTGCACAGCGGGCGCTTGCCGGCAGCGATGGAATTTGCCCGGCCGGGGCGCGGGTCAAACCAGTTGATGCCGTTGTTCATCATCACGCCGGTCTTCGGCAGCACGACCTTCGAGCCGAAGACGGACAGCAGCGTATTGGTGAGGCTGACCATATTGCCCTCGGCATCGACCACGGAGAAATGCGTCGTGCAGCCCTGGCCGGCCATGTCGCCATCATGGCCCATCGATTCCATGCGGCGCTGGTAGGCGGCGGTCAGCGCCTTCGCATAGGCCGCGAAACAATTGGCATCGCTGGCGTTCTTCCCCAGGTCGGCGGGCAGCCGTGCCAGCGTGTCGGCGAAGGTCGGCCCGGCATTCAGCCCCGGCAGCAGATGGATAGTGCCCTGGCCGCGCTTGTGCTGCGTCGGCGTGGCGAAATGCGCCTTGTAGGCGGCAAGGTCGTCGCGGTCGAGGAAGCCGCCCATCTCCTTCATGTCGGCGGCGATGGCACGGGCGATCTCGCCCTCGTAGAAATCGCGCCGCCCGGCCTCGGCGAGGCGCGTCATGGTGTCGGCGAGATGCCCCATATCGAGGCGAGGGGCTGCGCCCTCGCCCTGTGCCGGCGGCAGGTCGTTCGGCATATAGACGGCAGACGTTGTCGGGAATTCGCGGATCGTCACCGCTTCGCCGGCAACGCGCAACGTCGTCCACCAATCGACCGGATGGCCGGCCTTTGCCGCCGCGATGGCGGGTTGCAGCAGCTCCGCCCAGGGCTTGGAGCCAAAGCGTTCATGCGCAAGGCCCAGCCCGTCCACCGCCCCCGGCACGGCGATGGAGAGCGGGCCTTTCAGGTTCCGCCCCTCCTTCACGGCGGGCCAGTTGAAGAAGTCCGAATCGGTGCCGCCCGAGGCCAGCGGGTAGGCGGCGATATCGAGCTTCTTCGGCGAGATCGCGGCGAAGTCGATGGCGTGGACCTTCTTCTCCTTCGCGCTGTAGATCAGCATGTAGCCGATGCCGCCCAGCCCGCTCATCCAGGGCTCGAACACCGACAGGGCGAAGGCGGTGGTCACCGCCGCATCGACGGCATTGCCGCCATCGGCCAGCACCTCGGCCCCCAGCCGTGCCGCCCGCGCACTTTGCGCGGCGACGATGCCGCCCTTGGAGCGGATGACGGGCTTGGTGATCTGCCAGTTTTCGATACGCGGCTGCATGGAATTTCCTTAGGCGAGGTGACGGAGATACTGGGCCATGAAGTCGAAATCGACCGACTTCGCATAGCCTTCGATAAGCTTTTTGGTGACCGGGCCGGGCACTTTACCTGCCCTTGGGCCGTCGCCGATTGTGCGGCCATTGATGCTGCGCACCGGGCAGATGCACAGGGAGGTGGAGGTCAGGAACATCTCGTCGGCGGTATAGGCGTCGTACAGGTCGATATCCGCTTCCGCGAAGGGGATGCCGAGACTCTCCGCCGCCTCGATGGTGTGGCCCCGGCTGATGCCCGGCAGCACGAAACGGCTGCGCGGTGTGAGCAGCCTTCCCTCGGTCACAACGAAGACGTTGCTACCCAGCCCCTCGCAGAGATTTCCGTCCTGGTCCAGCAGCACGGCCCAGGCCTCGGCATCCTGGGCGCGGGCCTCCAGGTCGGCGAGGATCAGGTTGATGTAATTGTGCGTCTTGGCGCGCGGGCTCATCGCGTCCGGCGGGGTGCGGCGGACCGACGGCACGATGACGTCGATGCCGTCGCGGTACAGCGGCGCGCGGTTCTTCAGCGGCAGCGGCAGGCATTCGACGATGACGGTAGGGCCGCTGTTCTGGGTGCCGGAGAAGCTTTCGCCGACGCCGCGCGAGATGCGCTGGCCGACCCAGTAATCCTCATCCTTGCCGATCAGGTGCAGGTTGCGCTCCAGCACTTCCTGGGAAATCCGCATCATCTCGGCAGGCGACATCTGCGGATCGATCTTCAGATAGGCGAGCGATTTGTAGAGCCGGTCCACATGCTCCTTCAGCTTGAAGATGCGGTGGCCGAAGGTGCGCGTCATGTCGAATACGGCGTCGCCATATTTGAAACCGCGGTCGCGGAACGGGATCAGCACCTGGCTTTCCGGGACGATCTGGCCGTTGAAATAGGCGACGCGCTCATTGGCGAGAGAACTCATGCTGGACCTCCCCATTCTTGTCTTTGCCGGGCCGCCGCGCCGGATGGCTGACGGCGATCTCCTGAAAATGTTAGGAATATTGAAGAGGAAGCGGCGGGGCCGCGCAATGCAAAGTCGGAGAATGTCGCCATGACAATCGGTATGGCCGCCATGCGCCTGCTCAGCATCGTGCTGATCAGTGCCGGTCTGGGCCTCGCGCAGCCGGCCGAGGCGCAGGGGCAGAAGAAGAATGGCGACAAGGATGCCGGGGCGAATGCGCAATGCGCCCGCCTGCCGGGGGGCAATGCACCGGTGGACCGGATCGCGCGTTTGTCCGGCCAGCTATCGGTGAACAGCCTGATCTTCACCTATTACGGCAAGCCGCTGGCCGAGCTGACATCATCCGACTTCGACGAGATAGAGGCGCTGACCGCGACCTGCCGCGGCTCGGCCGGTGATGCGATGAAGGAAATCCGCGCCTTCCGGGCGAAGGTGGAGGAGGCGAACGCCGCCCGCGGCAAGACCCTGGACTGGATTGAAAAGAGCCGGGTCGAGATCGGCCGCATGAAGGGCGGGCCAACCGATCTGGAGCGGCTGCAGGAATTGTGGGTGGAGATGCTGGCGCGCAGCGAGGAGATGCTGCCGACCGACCGTGCGCCGCTGGCCCGCGCCATCGTGCTGAAGCAGGAGGCTATCTACAAATCGACCGATCTGCCGCGGCAATCCCCGGTCTGGCCGCCCGAGCCTGTGACCGGGCAAGCGCCGCGCTAACCGGCTTGCGTGGCGGCAGTGTTAAGGTGAGTATCAACATACCCGCGTGACTGACGCTGAAGATGGAGCACCATCGGGGAGCGCGGGGATAAAGGCCGCGCGTCTGGGCATGTCTCTACAGCCAACGGAGAGTCCCCATGCCCGATGTTGCCAGCCTGCTCGCCTTCGCCCTGATCGCGCTTGGCATGGTCCTGACGCCCGGACCGAACATGATCTATCTGATCTCGCGCTCGATCTGCCAGGGGCGGGTCGCGGGGCTGATCTCGCTGGGTGGCGTCGCCCTCGGCTTCGTTTTCTACATGCTGTGCGCCGCCTTCGGCATCACCGCCATCGTGCTGGCCGTGCCCTATGCCTATGATGCGCTGCGTTTCGCCGGCGCGCTCTATCTGCTCTGGCTGGCCTGGCAGGCAGTGCGACCGGGCGGCCGCTCGCCCTTCCAGGTAAAGGACCTGCCCAAGGACAGCCCGCGCAAGCTGTTCGCCATGGGGTTTCTCACCAATTTGCTGAATCCGAAGATCGCGGTCATGTACCTCTCCCTGTTGCCGCAATTCATCGACCCGGCGCAGGGCAGCGTGCTGACCCAGTCGCTGGCGCTGGGCGCCACGCAGATCGTCATCAGCGTTGCCGTGAACAGCGTGATCGCGATTGCCGCAGGGTCGATCGCAGCCTTCCTGATCGCCCGGCCCGGCTGGATGGTGGCGCAACGGTGGCTGATGGGAAGCGTGCTGGCGGCGATGGCGGTTCGGATGGCGACCGAAGCCCGGCGCTGACCGGGCCCTTTACCGTCACGCAGCCTTGATTGGACGTGAGGGCGGTTTCCGGCCACGCTGCCCCGCATCGGGGGATGATGAGGGAGAGGGGATATGCGCCGGTTCATTCTGCTGGCCATCACGCATGGCGGCGCGCTAGCCATCGGCTTTGCGCTTGGAATTTACATGCTGCCGATCCTCACCGCACCGAAAGCGCCCGATGCCGGTGTGCTCAGCGAACAGGCGCAGGGCGCCAGCTTCACGGCGGCCTTCACGCGCGATCTGCGCGGCAGTGACTTCTTGCACTGGGGCGAAGGCAAGGTGAGCCTCACGCCGACCCGCATCGTGCATGAGGGAAAGCTGGCGCCAGGGCCGGATTACAAGCTCTATCTGCTCGACCGCTTCGTCGAGCATGAGGAGGAGTTCCTGCCGATCAAGGACAGTGCCCGGCTGATCGGCGATGTGAAGAGCTTCGACGGCTTCGTGCTGGACCTGCCGTCGGGTGTCGATCCGGCCGCCTACACCACTGTGCTGATCTGGTGCGAATCCTTCTCCGAATTCATCACGGCGGCTCGCTACAGGTGAAGGCCCTAGTGTGCGACTTGGGGCATGCGCCTTGGCATGAAGGCGATTTGACCATGCCACTCAAGAGCTTTTCCGGCTCGGAATAAAGTTAATTTGAAAAGAAAGTACCACTTTAAGGGCGCTGTTCTAAAGGCGGATGATAGTTTATCCTCTGTGTATATGACTGTATCTGTGAAAATTTTTAGAAATACCATGAATATCAAAAAAGTATCTATTATATTGTTTGATATTATTTTCAGTAAAAAATGCAGATTTTTTATAGTTAAGCGGGGCTTCTCTGGTTGTGATCTGTCGATCAAAAATGATATTTTTTCTTAGAAAGTGATTCTTAGGTTTTGATTCTGTTCAAATCTGTCCAAATCTGCGTTTTGGGATGAGCAGTTCAGTCTGCCGCGACGATCTTGAGTGTTGGCGGTGACTGTTGGGCTACTGCCGCGCTGCTTTGGGCTCTACAAAAAGTGGGGAAATAAGAGATGGCGACGGTGACGGGTACGGATGCGAGCGATTATCTGGTCGGGACGGCTGACGGGGATCTGGTGAATGGCGGTCTGGGGAACGACACGATCCGGGGTCTTGGCGGCAACGACACGCTGAACGGGGCGGAGGGTGCCGACGACATCGATGGCGGCGACGGCAATGACTGGCTGATCGGGTCTGGCGGAAATGACGTGCTGCAGGGCGGGATGAATGCAGACACGCTGGAAGGCGGTGCGGGCAATGACG